>CAIRAS010000195.1 GCA_903876615.1 uncultured Holophagaceae bacterium | reverse complement strand
GGCCCTGGGTACCGGCATCGGGAAGGACGAGTTCAAGGTCGAGAACCTCCGCTACCACAAGATCGTGCTCATGACCGACGCCGACGTGGACGGCGCGCACATCCGCACCCTGCTGCTGACCTTCTTCTACCGGCAGATGCCTGAGCTCGTGGAGCGAGGCCACCTCTACATCGCCCAGCCCCCGCTCTACAAGGTCAAGAAGGGCAAGACCGAGAAGTATCTGAAGGACGAGCGAGCCCTGGAGGAGTTCCTGTTCCAGAAGGCCCTGGACGGCTGGAGCCTCACCCTGCCGGACGGCAGCGAGCACAAGGGCCCGACCCTGGTCCGCGAGATGAAGAAGTGGGGCGAGGTGAAACAGCTCTACGGCAAGCTCAACCGCCGTGGCTACAGCCAGCCCCTGGTGGACGCCTTGCTGGCCGACGGCCTCCTGGATGCGGACCGGTTCGCCGAGCGCGAAGGGCTGGACCAGCTGGCCGCCGCCATCATCAGGCAGAAGCTGGGCACCTGCGAGCTCGAGACCACCGAGGCCGTAGAGCTGCCCGCCGCGGGCGATGAGCCTGCCGTCACCATCCCCGCCAGCCACCGCCTCCGGGTGGTGCGCATGCACCTGAACCGTCCCATCACCCTCTGGATCGATAGCCAGGTGGCCCACTGGGGCGAGTTCCGCCGTCTGGCCTCCCTGCACGCCGAGCTGGCGGCCTTCCGGGGGGGAGAGCTGCGGCTGCGCCGCCTCAAGGACGTCAAGGAAACCGCCAAGGAAGTCGCCGCGGAAGAAGAGGGCGAAGGCGCCCCGAAGCTCGGCAAGGAGCAGGTCTTCGCCGACCCCGAGGCCATGCTGGCCATGGTCATGGAAGAGGGCAAGCGGGGCCTGGGTATCCAGCGCTACAAGGGCCTGGGCGAGATGAACCCCGAGCAGCTCTGGGAGACCACCATGGATCCCGAGCGCCGCACCCTGTTGCAAGTCCGGGTGGACGACGCCGTGGAAGCGGACGAGATCTTCACCATTCTCATGGGCGATGCCGTGGAACCCCGGCGCCGCTTCATCGAGACCAACGCGTTGTTGGCGGAGAATATTGATATCTGATGCTCAGGATTTGGCCTTTGGCCAAATCCTGAGTGAGGTAAAAGCTCTAGCACTGTTCCACGTGGAACCCTGATGATCCACCCCTTCAATTCCCTTTCATTTGCATCAACACAGGAATCAGCCGAAGGCCGATTCCTGCGCCACGAGAGACCATGAACCAGAACCGTATCGAGCCCCTGGAAATCGAAAAGGAAATGCGGAAGTCCTATCTGGACTACGCCATGAGCGTCATCGTGGGCCGGGCCCTGCCCGATGTCCGCGATGGTCTCAAGCCCGTGCATCGCCGCGTCATGTTTGCCATGAAAGAGTCGGGCAACGAGTGGAACCGGGCCTACAAGAAGTCCGCCCGCACCGTGGGTGACGTCATGGGTAAGTACCATCCCCATGGCGACTCGGCCATCTACGACACCCTGGTCCGCATGGCCCAGCCCTTCTCCATGCGCCACGTGCTGGTGGATGGCCAGGGCAACTTCGGG
>CAIRAS010000194.1 GCA_903876615.1 uncultured Holophagaceae bacterium | reverse complement strand
GGTCGCCACCCACGATGGACGCTGGTTCAAGGTCCGGATCATGCCCTACCGCACCCAGACCAACCGCATCGATGGCGTGGTGATCACCTTCGTGAACATCAGCGAGTCGAAGGTGCTGGAGGTCTCCCTGCGCGAGATCCTCGCGCTGCTGGAGAGCCGCTTCCTGGGTCAGGGGGGCGATCCGGCCTCGGCGGTGGACCTGGAGGCCCTCCTGCAGAAGACCCACACGGTACTGGACCGGCGCTTCCTTACCCAGCTCGCGCCTTCGACGCAGCCTTCCCCAGAATTCCCGGATGGACCGAAAAAATGAAGCCTGACAAACCCTCCAGCGAGGATCTGCGCCTGCGTGCGGAGGCCCGCATGAACAGCCTGGCCCCCCCGGCGCTGGAGGTCCCCACCGCGCTCCAGGTCATGCGCCAGGTGCATGAGCTGCAGGTCCAGCAGGTCGAGCTGGAGATGCAGCACGAGGAGTTGGAGCACACGCGGGCGCAGCTGGAGGAGGCGCTGGCGGGCTTCAAGGAACTCTACGACCTCGCCCCCGTGGGCTACCTCTCCCTGGAGCCGAGCGGCAGCATTGTCCGGGCCAACCTGGAGGCCGGGCGCCTGCTGGGCCTGGAGCGGGCCTTGCTCATGACCCGACGCTTTGCCGACTTCTTTGCCCAAGCGGACAGGTCCGCCTTCACGGCCTACCTGGAGCAGGCCTTCCTGGGTGAGCCCATGCAGCCCTTCGAGGGGCGGGTGCAGAGGGCCGAGGCTCCACCCCTGGTCCTGCAGCTGGAGGTGGGGCTCTCGGCCGACGGTCGCCGCTGTCGGGCCGTGCTGACCGACCTCACCCGCATCCGGGAGGCCGAGACCGAGCTGCGGGAGAGCCACGTGCGGCTCGGCAAGCTCTCCCAGCGCCTGCCGGGCATGATCTACCAGTTTCAGCGCTTCCCGGAGGGGCGCTCCTGCTTGCCCTACTGCAGCGCTGGCATCAGGGACCTGTTCGGCCTGGAACCCGAGGCTGTGCGCGAGGATGCCGCGTCGCTGTTCGCGCTCATCCACCCCGAAGACAGCGCCGCCCTCATGGCTTCGATCGGGCACTCGGCGCAGACCCTGGCGCCCTGGCGCTGTGACTTCCGCATCGAGCGGCCGGGGGCCGGCACCCGATGGCTGTCCGCCGTGGCCCAGCCCGAGTCCCTGGCGGATGGCAGCATCCTGTGGTACGGCTTCGCCACGGACATCACGGAGCGTCTGGAGGCCCAGCAGATGCTGGCGGCCAGTGAGCAGAGGGCCCGCCAGGGGCAGCGTTACCTGGGCGATGTCGTCTGGGGCACCGGCGCGGGGACCTGGGAGTGGAACGTCCAGACCGGCGAGACGGTCTTCAACGAGCGCTGGGCCGGGATGCTGGGCTATGCCCTGGAGGAGCTGCAGCCGACCAGCATCGGCACCTGGAACGAGCTGGCGCACCCCGAGGACCTGAAGTCCTCGAATGACCTGATCCAGTGCTGTTTGCGGGGCGAGACCGAGGACTACCAGTGCGACTGCCGGATGCGCCACAAGGATGGCCACTGGGTCTGGGTCCTGGACCGTGGGCGGGTAGTGGAGTGGACTCCCGAGGGCCAGCCCCTGCGGATGTCCGGGACGCACCTGGAAATCTCCGAGCGCAAGCGGGCGGAACTGGCCCTGGCGGAGGCCCTCGTCTTCAACCAGCAGATCATCTCCTCGGCCCAGGAAGGCATCGTGGTCTACGACCGGGAGGGCCACCTGGCCCTCTTCAACCCCTTCATGGAAGCCATGATGGGCATGTCCGCCCAGGAGGTGCTGGGCAAGCCGCCGGATGGCTTCTTCCCCTTCCTCGAGGGGCTCGGCGTGCTCGAAGGCCTGGAGCAGGCGCTGCGCGGGGAGCAGGTCTACCACCCGCCCGCACCCTGGACCCTCGAGTCCACCGGGCGCTCGGGGTGGGTCTCCTCCACCCAGGCTCCCCTGCGGGACAACCGGGGCGAGATCATCGGCGTCATCGCGACGGTGACCGACGTGACCGAGCTGCACCGGGCCCAGGAGAAGGAGCGACAGCTGGAGGCCGACCTCCAGCACACCCAGAAGCTGGAGAGCCTCGGCAGCCTCGCCGGGGGGGTCGCCCACGACATGAACAACGTCCTGGCCGCCATCCAGGCGGTGTCTGAGACCCTCCACCTGACCCACAGCACTGACTCCGCGCTGCTCCGGTTCCTGGACATCATCGACCGCGCCTCGGCCCGGGGCCGGGACCTGGTGAAGGGGTTCACGAACTTTGCGCGCAAGGACCTCCGGGAGCCCAAGCCGCTGGACCTGAACGCCCTGGTCCGCGAGGAGTCGGAGCTCCTGCGCCACACCACGCTGCAGAAGGTGGAGGTGGTCCTGGACCTGGAGGAGGGCCTGCCCT
>CAIRAS010000193.1 GCA_903876615.1 uncultured Holophagaceae bacterium | reverse complement strand
GAGGTCGCCATGCGGTGCATGCTCCTGATCCCGGCCCTGCTGTTCCTTCCGAGCCTCCGGGCCCAGGCCCCGGCCAAGACCCTGAATGAACTGAAGGCCTTCTACTCCACCAACTGCGTGAAATGCCACGGGCCGGATGGCTCGGGCCATGCCCCCGAGGGCAAGAAGCTGGGCGGGTTCGATTTCACGAATGCCAAGGAGGCGGGGAAGGAGAGCGATGCGGACATGGTGAAGACCATCCAGAAGGGTAAGCTCTTCGGGATCGTCATGCCCTCCTTCAAGGATCGACTCACCGAGGACGACATCCAGCTCCTGGTCAAGGAGGTCCTCCGCAAGGCGGAGAAGGGCAAGGTCATCGCGCCGACCCCGTAGGGGCCCGGTAGCATGGACGAATGCCTGTCCCAGCCTCCGAACCGACCGATCACCCCCTGCTCCGCCACCTGAACGCCCCCCAGCGGGAGGCGGTCCGCCATGCCCACGGGCCGCTGTTGATCCTCGCCGGTGCAGGGTCCGGCAAGACCACGGTGATCACGCGCCGCATCGCCTGGCTCATCGAAGAGGAGGGTGTCCATCCGGGCTCCATCCTGGCCATGACCTTCACCAACAAGGCCGCGGAGGAGATGCGGGAGCGGGTCCAGCGGCTGGTCTCGGTGCCTGCCGCGCAGATGTGGGTGAGCACGTTCCACAGCTTCTGCACCCGCATTCTGCGCCGCGAGGGCGAGCGTACGCCCGTGGGCCGCGACTTCGTCATCTTCGACCCCGCCGATCAGAAGAGCCTCATCAAGCAGGTGCTGGCCGAGCTGAAGCTGCCGGAGAAGCAGTTCCATCCAAAGAAGGTCCTGGAGATCATCGGCGACTTCAAGAACCGCTGCCTGCTGCCCGAGGAGGCCCGGGAAGAGGCCCTGGATCCCTGGACCCGCAAGGTGCTCGATGCCTACGACCTCTACCAGAGGGGCCTGAAGAACCACCGCGCCTGCGACTTCGATGACCTGCTGCTCTGGACCGAGCGCCTCTTCCGGGATCCTGTGGTGCAGGCCGTCTACGGCGAGCGCTTCAAGTTCATCCTGGTGGACGAGTACCAGGACACCAACCGCGCCCAGTACCTGCTGGTGCAGCACCTGGCGCGGCGGCACCACAACCTGTGCGTCGTGGGCGATGAAGACCAGTCGATCTATGGGTGGAGAGGCGCCGACATCCGCAACATCCTGGACTTCCAGCAGGACTTCCCCGAGGCGGTGCGCATCGAGCTGCTGCAGAACTACCGCTCCACCAAGAAGATCCTGGACGCGGCTTCCGAGGTGATCGCCAACAACGCCCAGCGGGTGGAGGGCAAGGGCGCGCTGATCACGGAGCTTGGTGAGGGCGAGGCCATCGTCTTCAAGCTTTCCGATGAAGGGCGCCTGGAGGCGGAGTGGGTGGTACAGCGCATTCAGGAGCTGCGCCACACTGATCCGGAAGCCAAGGCCGCCGTACTCTACCGGGCCAACTGGCAGTCCCGGCAGATGGAAGAGGCGCTGCGGGCCCAGAACCTGCCCTACCGCCTGGTGGGCGGCGTGAAATTCTACGAGCGCCAGGAAGTGAAGGACCTCATCTCGTACCTGCGGCTCATGTCGAATCCCTTCGACCTGGTGAGCTTCCGCCGCTGTGTGAATGCGCCCTCCCGCGGCGTGGGGCCCACCACCCTCGGGAAGATCGAGGGCGCCATTCCCGAGGGCGGCACGCCCCTTGAAGGGCTGGCCCTGCTGCTGCGCTCCGGTGACCTGAAGGGCCGCGCCCAGCGCGAGCTGGGGAAGTTCCTGGAGCTGTTCCGACGGGCCCAGACTGAGCGCGAAGCCATGGGCCTCACGGGCCTGGTGCGGTGGGCGCTGCAGGAGAGCGGCTATCTGCAGAGCCTCGAAGACGAGGCGACGCTGGAGGCGGAAGGCCGCATCCGCAACCTGGAGGAATTCCTCAGCGCCGCCGCCGAATCCGAGTCGCTGGGTCTGCGTCTATCCGAGTTCCTGGATCGCATCACGCTGGCCGCGGACGCAGACCAGATCGAGGAATCCGCGCACCTCAGCCTCATGACCATCCACTGCGCCACAGGCCTGGAGTTCCCCTACGTCTTCGTGGTGGGCATGGAAGAGGACGTCT
>CAIRAS010000192.1 GCA_903876615.1 uncultured Holophagaceae bacterium | reverse complement strand
GCCGCTTCCAGCTCCACGGCAAAGTGCGCCAGGGAGGAGAAGAACGGCGAGAGCTTCACGGCGACGGGGATCTTCACCTGGGCCTTCACGGTGCGGACCACGTCGAGGGTGCGCTTCTCCACATCGGCGGCGGACTCCTTGGCGTCCGTGGCGATGTAGTAGACGTTCAGCTCCAGGGCATCGGCCCCGGCCTGTTCCATGAGCTTGGCGTAGTGCAGCCAGCCCGCGGCGGTGGTGCCGTTCAGGGAGGCGATGACCGGTACGGCCACGGCCTGCTTGATGCGGTGGAGCTGCTCGAGGTAGCGCTCGGGCCCGAGGCGGAAGTCATCGGGCTGGGGGAAGTAGGAGACGGCCTCGGCGTTGGCGTTCGCGTGCAGCTCCATGTCCATGAGCGTGCCCTGCTCTTCGCGGGTGATCTGCTCCTCGAAGAGGGAGTGCATCACGATGCCGGAGACGCCGGCGTCTTCAAGGCGCTTGACCATGCCCATGTCATCGACCAGCGGGGAGGCCCCCGCCATCAGGGGATGGGCCAGCTGGAGTCCCAGGTAGGAAGTCTTGAGATCCATGGCTGCCTCAGCTTTCCTTGGGGGTCACGGTCAGCTTGGAGAGCTGCTCGTAGACGGAGTATCGGTTGGAGATCTCGTGCTGGGACTGGGCGAGCAGCTTCTTGAAGTGCTCAGGGTTCTGCTGCTCGATCATCCGGTAGCGGGTCTCATTGCGGACATACTCGCCGAGGGTGACCTTCGGAGCGCCGGAGTCCATCTGGAGCGGGTTCTGGCCTGCGTCGGCGCGGCGGGGATCGAAGCGGAACAGTGGCCAGTGGCCGGAGTCCACCGCGAGCTTCTGCTGGTCGCAGCCGTTGGCCATGTCGTAGCCGTGGGCGATGCAGTGGCTGTAGGCGATGATGAGGCTGGGTCCCTTGTAGGACTCGGCCTCGTGGAAGGCCTTCACGGTCTGCGCGTCGCGGAAGCCGAAGGCGACCTTGGCCACGTAGATGCCGCCGTAGCTCATGGCGATCATGCCCAGATCCTTCTTGGGCATGCTCTTGCCGGCCATGGCGAACTTGGCGCCGGCGCCCATGGGCGTGGACTTGGAGGCCTGGCCGCCGGTGTTCGAGTAGACCTCGGTGTCGAGGACCAGGACATTGACGTTGCGGCCGGTGGCGAGGACGTGGTCCAGGCCGCCGTAGCCGATGTCGTAGGCCCAGCCGTCGCCGCCGACGATCCAGACGCTCTTGTCGACCAGGTAGTCGGCGATGTCCAGGAGCATCTTCGCTTCGGGCTCCGCCAGGAGGCGCACCTTCTGCTTGAGGAGCTCCACCCGCTCGCGCTGGGCCTTGATCCCGGCTTCGTTGCTCTGGTCGGCGGTAGCGAGGCCGGCGATGAGCTCATCGCCCAGCTTGGCCGACAGACGATGCATCAGCTCGAGGGCGAACTCCTGGTGCTTGTCCACCGAGAGGCGCAGGCCCAGGCCGAACTCCGCGTTGTCCTCGAAGAGGCTGTTGGCCCAGGCGGGCCCGCGGCCGTCGCGGTTCTTGGTGTAGGGCGTGGTGGGCAGGTTGCCACCGTAGATGCTGGAGCAGCCCGTGGCGTTGGCGATCAGGGTGCGGTCGCCGAAGAGCTGGGTGAGGAGCTTGATGTAGGGGGTCTCGCCGCAGCCGGAGCAGGCGCCGGAGAACTCGAAGAGCGGCTCGAGGAACTGGCTGCCCTTCATGTCCAGCTTCACCGTGGTGCGGTCAACTTCGGGGAGGTCCAGGAAGAACTGGAAGTTGGCGGCCTCGGCCTCGCGCAGCGGCGCCTGGGCGACCATGTCGATGGCCTTGTGCTTGGGGTTGCTCTTGTCCTTGGCGGGGCAGACTTCCACGCAGAGGTTGCAGCCCGTGCAGTCCTCGGGAGCCACCTGCAGGGAGTACTTCTGGCCCTTGTATTCGGCGCCCTTGTAGTCGACGGCCTTGAAGGTGCTCGGCGCGCCGGCGAGGGCGGCGGGGTCATAGACCTTGGCCCGGATGGCGGCGTGGGGGCAGACCATGACGCACTTGTTGCACTGGATGCAGATGCCGGCGTCCCACTCGGGGATCTCGAGGGCGATGTTGCGCTTCTCCCACTTGGTGGTGCCGACTGGCCAGGTGCCGTCGATGGGGAAGGCGCTCACGGGCAGCAGGTCGCCCTTGCCCTCCATCATCACGGCGCTGACGCGCTTGATGAACTCGGGGGCCTCGGTGGGCACCGTGGGGGGCCGCACGCGGGTGGAGGAGGCCGCCGCGGGGACGGCCACTTCGTAGAGGTTGGCCAGGGTCTCGTCCACGGCGTGGAAGTTCTGCTGGACGACGGCGTCGCCCTTCTTGCCGTAGGTCTTCTTGATGGCCTTCTTGATCTGGGCGATGGCCTCCTCGCGGGGCAGCACGCCGGAGATGGCGAAGAAGCAGGTCTGCATGATGGTGTTGATGCGCACGCCCATGCCGGTGTTCTTGGCCACTTCGTAGGCGTCGATGACGTAGAACTTC
>CAIRAS010000191.1 GCA_903876615.1 uncultured Holophagaceae bacterium | reverse complement strand
CGGACAGCTCACGCTCGCCCTGGAGCACGTGGATCTCCACCCGGCTCTGGTTGTCCGTGACCGTGGTGAAGGTGCGGGCGTCCCGAGTGGGAATGGTGGCGTTCCGCTGGATGATCTTGACGAAGCCGCCGCCCTGGGTCTCGATGCCCAGGGAGAGCGGGGTGACGTCCAGCAGGACCAGGTCCTTGATGTCGCCCTTCAGCACCGCGCCCTGGATGGAGGCCCCGATGGCCACCACCTCGTCGGGGTTGATGCTGCGGTTGGGCTCCTTGCCGAAGAAGTCGCGCACCAGCCGCTGGACCAGGGGCATGCGGGTCTGACCGCCGACCAGGATCACTTCATCCAGCTGCCGGGCCGTCTTGCCGCCCTGCTGGAGCGCGTCCTTGATGGGCACCAGGGTCTGCTCCACCAGATCCTTGACCATGGCCTCCAGCTGCTCCCGGGTCAGCGCAGCCTCCAAGTGCTGGGGGCCGCTCGCCCCCTGGGCGATGAAGGGCAGCCGGATCTCCACCCGGTCCAGGGTGGAGAGCTCGCACTTGGCCTTCTCGCTGGCCTCCTTGAGGCGCTGCAGGGCCATGCGGTCCGTGGCCAGGTCGAGGCCGGTCTTCTCGCGGAACTGCTGGACCAGCCAGCCCTGGATGATCTGGTCGATGTCCTCACCGCCGAGGAAGGTGTCGCCGCTGGTGGCCAGCACCTCGAAGACGCCGTCGTTCATCTCCATGAGCGTGAAGTCGATGGTGCCGCCGCCGAAGTCGTAGATACCCAGGATCTGTTTTAAACCCTTCTTGTTGAAGCCGTAGGCCAGGGCCGCGGCCGTGGGCTCGTTGATGATGCGCTGGACGTTCAGCCCCGCGATCTTGCCCGCATCCTTGGTGGCCTGGCGCTGGGCGTCGTCGAAATACGCCGGAACGGTGATGACCGCATCGGTCACCTCCTCGTGGAGGAAGGCCTCCGCCGCCTGCTTCAAGGCGCGCAGGACGATGGCCGAGACTTCGGGTGGCGCGTAGTCGCGCTCACCGACCCGGAGCCAGGCGTCGCCGTTGGGCGCCCCCACCACCGGAAAGGGCAGGCGCAGCAGGGCCTCCTGGACCCGAGGGGACTGGAAGCGCTGGCCGATGAGGCGCTTCACAGCAAAGAGCGTGCGCTGGGGGTTGGTCACCGCCTGCCGTTTCGCAATGTGCCCCACCAGCACGTCGCCCTTGTCGGTGAAGGCCACGACCGAGGGAGTGGTCCGGCTGCCTTCACGGTTGGGGATGACCCTGGAATCGCCGCCTTCCATGACACAGACGCAACTGTTGGTCGTGCCCAGATCGATGCCGATCAGTTTGCCTGCCATACACAGAACTCCAGAGGGATCGCGCCTACATGGTAGTTAGTTCTTGCCAGCCCTTCCAGCACAAGGATTGAGCAACCCTAGGACTTTTCCGCGTCATGCACCCGATTCACCACGACCCGGGCCGCCCGGAGGAGTTGGCCCCGGAGGTTGTAGCCGCCCTCGAAGATGGCCGCCACCGAGCCGTCGGGCAGGTTGGGATCCGTAAAGGTGGTGAGGGCCTCGGCGTTCAGCGCGTCGAAGGGATCCCCGACCTGCAGGGCGAGGGGCTCGACGTTCAGGCGGCGCAGGGCCTCGAGAAACTGCTTCCGGATCAGCTCCACACCGGCGCGGAAGGACTCCACGTCCTGATAGCTGGCGCCCAGGCTGCGCTCGAAGTTGTCCAGCATCGGCAGCATCTCCAGCAGGATCTTCCGCTCGGACTGGTCCACCGCAAGGGCGATGTCCCGCTGGGCCCGGTTGCGGAAGTTGTTGAAGTCCGCCGCCAGCCGCCGCTGGTGGTCCATCAGCTCGGCCTCGCGCCGGAGCAGGTCCTCCATCTGCCGCTCAGCCTCATTCAGGGCTGACTCCAGATCGACCTTGCCGCCGGAGCCCCGGACGGGCTCGATCTCCTCAAACTCAGGCACCACCTGGGTGTGGTAGCCCGAGGCCACCTCATCGGCCACCGCCTGGAGGTCCCCCTCAAGGCTCTCGTCCAGGGTGAGATCCACAAGGTCTTCGCCCTCGGCAGACGGCGGAAGGGGTTCGGGCTCGGGACCGGCAGGATGATCGGTTAGCATCGCCAAAGTATAGTCAGGTCGGGCCAGCGGGGGGAAATCCGGACCTGACCCAGGCGGTCAGACCGGGTCCTGCCGCCGCTGGACCTGCCGGGACCACCAGCGCAAGCCGCCCATGACCCGGCCGTAGTCCATGCGCAGCGGACCCACCAGGGCGAAGGTGACGAAGCCCGCCGGCCCCAGGGCCACGGTGCTCACGGCAGTGGCCAGGGGCCAGGCGTCCAGGTAGGGGTTCTCGGTGCCGAGCAGCAACTGGACGTCCTCGGAGGCCCGGTCCGCGAAGGCGTTCAGGAGGCGGGCCAGGCGGCCGTGCTCCTCAAAGGCTGCAACCAAGGCGCGGAAGCGCGGCACGTCATCGAACTCCGGGAGGCCGCCGAGGCGGCCCAGGCCCGACACCAGGACGCGGGCATCGGCTCCGCCCGGTTCCTCGGGCCAGCGCTCGGCCAGCTCCTGGAGGCGACGGCAGAGGGACTCGCCCTCCTGCACCCCCACCCGCAGGGCTTCGAGCAGCCGGGCGCGCATCTCAGGCAGGGTCAGGCCGGAGAAGTGGGCCGTGGCATAGTTCCCCAGCTCTGTCAGGACCGTCTGGGAGAGGTTCCAGGGGTTCTCCATGAGCCGGTGCTCCACCTCGCCCAGGCTGCCCACCCACACCGCCACGAAGCGGCCGGGACCCACGGGCACGAACTCCATGCGCACCAGCCGGCTCTGGGTCAGCGGCAGGGGCAGCGCCACGCAGACGCCGCCCATGACTTCCGCCAGGGTGCGGCTGGCGTGGCGGGCCCAGGACTCGGGATCCAGGTCCAGGCCATCCAGGGCCGCGGACAGGCGGCCTTCGACCTCGTGCCCCGGGGGCAGCGCCCGGAGCCAGCGGTCCACGTAGTAGCGGTAGGCAAGCTCCGTGGGCACCCGTCCGGCGGAGGTGTGGGGCTGGGCCACCATGGCCTCTTCTTCCAGATCCGAGAGCACGCTGCGGATCGTGGCGCTGGAGAGGGTCTCGGGAAACCGCTTGGCCAGCAGCCGTGACCCCACAGGCTCTCCCGCCTCGAGGTAGGTCTCGATGAGGGTGCGCAGCACAGACTCGCCGCGGGGGTTGAGGTTGGGTCGGGCCATGGGGGACTTTCCAACCCTACTATACGGCAGTCAGGTCAGGCCTCGAGCGCCTGCAGACGCTCGGCCTCGAAGGCGGCGCGGAGGGGTTCGATGATGGGCTCGATGGCACCGCCCATGAAGGCGTCGATCTGGTGGAGGGTCACGCCGATGCGGTGGTCCGTGACCCGCCCCTGGGGGAAGTTGTAGGTGCGGATCTTCTCGCTGCGATCCCCGCTGCCCACCTGGGACTTGCGCATGGCCGAGTGCACCGCGTCGGCCTCGTCCTGGGCCTTCTGGAGCAGGCGGCTACGCAGCACGGTCATGGCCTTGGCCATGTTCTTCAGCTGGCTGCGCTCGTCCTGGCACTGGACCACGGTATTGGTGGGCAGGTGGACGAGGCGCACCGCTGACTTGGTGGTGTTCACACTCTGGCCGCCCTTGCCGCCGGAGCAGAAGGTATCAATCCGCAGGTCGTTCGGATGGATCTCGACACCATCCAGTTCCTCGGCCTCGGGCATGACGGCCACGGTGCAGGCGGAGGTGTGGATGCGACCCTGGGTCTCGGTCTTGGGCACCCGCTGCACGCGGTGCACGCCGCTCTCGAAGCGGAAGAGGGAGTAGGCACCGTCGCCCTGGATCTCGGCGGTGGCGTCCTTGAGGCCGCCGGCGTCCGCATCGCTCTGGTCCAGCACTGCGACCTTGAAGCCCCGCCGCTCGGCGAAGCGCAGGTACATGCGGAAGATCTCCGCGGCGAAGAGCGCCGCCTCCTCACCACCGGTGCCGGCGCGCACTTCCAGGATTACGTTCTTGGCGTCGGCGGGGTCCTTGGGCACCAGGAGGCGCCGGATCTCAGTCTCGCCCTCGGCAATCGCCTTCTTCAGGTCCGGGATCTCCAGCTCGGCCATGGCCCGGAAGTCGGCGTCCATGGACTTGTCCGCCAGGATGCCTTCCGCTTCGTCCAACTGCTTGACCAGCGTGCGCTGGGCCTGGAAGGCCAGCACCACGGGCTCCAGCTCCGCCCGGAGCTTGCTCAGCTCCCGCAGACGCTTGGGGTCCGAGACCACGGCGGGATCCTGCAGCTGCGCCTCCACCTCCTGGAAGCGGGCTTCGACGGCTGCAAGCTGATCGAGCATGGGGGGCTCCAGGGTGGTTGGGTGGAGGCCGAAGGGGCGCCAACAAAAAGGACGGGCCGATCGCTCGGCCCGTCCTTGAGAATGTCGCAGCTAGGCTTCGGTCGGAGCCTGGGCTTCCACGGCCACGGGGGCCTCGACGGCCGCAGGTACTTCCTTCTTGGCGTATTTCCGGTTGAACTTCTCGACCCGGCCTTCGGCGTCCATCAGACGCTGCTTGCCCGTGTAGAACGGGTGGCAGGAGGAGCAGACTTCCACGCGGAGTTCCTTCTTGGTGGAGCGGGTCACGAACTCGACGCCGCAGGCGCAGTGCACCTTCACATCGTGGAGAACGGGATGGATTTTATCTTTCATGTGTTCCTCCTGGGACCGACCGGATGCCCCCGGAAATGGGGTATCTGCACGCGGCTTGTCCACGCAAGACGACCAGTCTACCGTCGGAACGCTTTCAGCTCAAGGGGGATTCCCGAAAGCCATGGGATCAAGCCTGTTCCTGGGGCGTCAGGACCCGACGCTCGGCCAGGAGCCGGCGGAAGCGGGAGGCCACCATGACGCTCAGCAGGATGGTCGCGTTGAAGCTCAGCTCCAGCGGCACTTTCCACCAGGCGAAGCGGATCCGGCCCAGGACCACGGTCTCAAGGAAGAACATGAAGGCGGTGAACGCCACGGGCTCGAGGAGGGTCTGCCAGAGGGGGCGCTCCTGGCTGTGCCGCTCCAGCAGGTAGCCCGTGAAGGCGCCGTAGAGCAGCCGGGTCGGCCGGAACCCATGGTGCGTGGTGAAGCCCAGGGGTATGGCCAGCAGCGACGTCGTCAGCACCGCCACCGCCATGCGGCCCCAGGATGGAAGCCGAAGCCAGTAGCGACGGACCCAGAAGAAGCCGGCACCCACCGCCAGCCCCTGGGAGGCCGCAAAGGCCAGGGCGATATACCAGCGCCAGCCTTCGAACCACATGTGCCCGCCGGTGGCGATGCCGATGATCATCCCCGCCGCCAGGGCGGTGCCGCCCCGATGGTTGGCGTCCTGACCCTCCCCGCAGGCGATCTCCTCCCCAAGCAGGGTGGGATGCTCCTTCTCAGCGAGCATCGCCGCCATGGCCGACTCGGAAGTGATACCCCGGGCCTCGGCCTCATCCAGGAGGTGGGCCTGCAGCTCCCGAACCAGGGTCAGGCGACGCCGTCGCGTCAGGCCTTTGAGGCCTGAACCCACCTGGGCGAGATAGGCTTCCAGGGCCCGGGACACCGAATGGCCTCAGGCCTTGGGTTCGACGAAGGCCTGGACCATGTTCACGAACTGGTTCCATTCCT
>CAIRAS010000190.1 GCA_903876615.1 uncultured Holophagaceae bacterium | reverse complement strand
GCTGGCGGCGAGGCGGGAGCGCGAGATGGCGCGCATGACGCTGCGGACACCGACCTCGATGCGCTTGGCGATCTCGACTTCGTCCTCGCGCTTGAGGAGGGGGACCGTGCCCATCTCCTTGAGATACATGCGGACCGGGTCATTGAACTTGTCGCTGTCGGGGCTGTCGATCTCGACTTCGGAATCCTTGTCGCCCTTGGGCACGCCTTCCGTCAGCACGAACTCGGGCTCGATGGCCTCACGGGCGGCCTGGGCCTCCTCCTCCGTGGCGCCAACGCCCACCCCAAGCCGTGCGAACAGGCTCAGGAGGAGCTCGAGATCAGCGGGGCTGGAGGCAGTGCTGGGAAGGAAGTCATTGAGCTGGTCAACCAGCAGGAAACCGTTTTTCCTTCCGATGGAGATCAGAGCTTTGGTGAGGGGGTAGTAGGTGTCGCGGGGCGGCGTCGGAACCATTCGTACCTCAAAGAGCGTTTCGGGCATCGATCCAGCAAGAAAATTGGACTCGGCGGTGGAGGGAAATGCAGAATCCGACCGCTGTTACTGGCCGAAAGCGGACCTTTCAGTATAAGAGATCTTCCGGATCCGGCAAGGGTTCTGCTGCGGGGGGCTCAGCGGGGGCCTCGGCGCCGCTTGGAGAGCTCCTTCTGGCGCGTGATCAGGTCGTTCTGTCGGGCCATGACCCGGGTGGTGAGCGGACCATCCACCAGGGTGCGGGGATCCTGCAGGAGGCGGCTATTGGCCTGGAGCTCTCGGTCGATGTAGCTACCCTCGAGCCTGGCGATGAGGACCTCGGCGTCCCGGCCGGCCTCGTCGGTGCTGCTGGCCTTGGCCTCCAGGCGGCGCAGGGCCGCGGTGGCACCCTCGGGCAGCTGGGTGGGATCGCCCTCGACGTCCAGCAGGGCCTGGAGCAGGGGCGCCCCGGTGAGGTTTTCCCACCAGGCCGCGGGCAGGGCCTGGACCCGACGCCAGTGGCCAGCGGTGCTCAGCAAGATGAGGCCTCGGATGTGGTCATCCAGGTCGAGGGTCACCTGGGGTCCGAGATCCGGCTCCTCCGTGGTCCGCGCGGCCTGCCGGCTCTTCACGGCGCGGTCCAGCTCCTGCAGGGGGACCTGCAGCTGGTGGGCCAGGCTGGTGAACAGCTCGCGGCTCTCGGGCGTGCGCGGCAGGTAGGGCAGGAAGTCCAGCAGGTCCTTGAATGCCCCCATGCGGTCCGTGATGCGGCGCAGGTCCTTGCCCTCCATGGAGCGGTCCACCATGAACGCGGTCCAGTCCGGCGCCGTGTGCAGCATCTCGCGGAAGGCTTCGCCGCCCAGCTTGAGGCACCAGGTGTCAGGGTCCTCGCCCTGGGGCAGCTCCAGCAGCCGCACCTCAAAGCCCAGGGGGAGGGCCAGCCGGAGGCTCTTCTCCATGGCCCGGCGGCCCGCGGCATCGCCGTCGAAGCAGAGGATCACGCGGCGGGTGAAGCGCAGCAGCGCCTTGAGGTGCTCGTCGGTGAGGGCGGTGCCCAGGGGAGCCACGGCCTGGTGGATGCCGTTCTGGTGCAGCTGCAGCACGTCGAAGTAGCCCTCCACCACCAGGGCGCCGTCGCGCATGGCCCCCTTGGCGCGATGGAACCCGAACAGGGTGCCGCCCTTGTGGAAGAGCGGCGTGTCGCGAGTGTTTAGATACTTCGGCTGGCCTTCGCCCATCACACGGCCACCGAAGGCCACCACCCGGCCCCGGGCATCGTGGATGGGGATGGTCAGGCGATTGCGGAGGAAGTCGATGAGGGTGCCGCGCTCGCTGCGGCTGACCAGTCCCGCCTGTTCCAACAGCTCCGCCGAGAAGTTCAGGCCCCGCAGGTGGTTCACCAGGGCGTCCCAGCCATCCGGCGCCATGCCAAAGCCGGCCTCGGCCAGGAAGGGTCCCACGTAGCCCCGGTCCCGCAGGTAGTTGCGGGCTCCCTCGTGCCGCTGGAGCTGCGCCTCAAAGAAGGCCTGGGCCGCTTCCAGGGCGGACCGCATGCGAGTCTCCAGGTCCACCTCAGCCGAGGGCCGCTCCCGCCGCTGGGGCAGCTCGATGCCCGCGGCCCGGGCCAGCTGCTCCAGGGCCTCGGGAAAGGTCATGCCCTCGCGCTCCATTAGCCAGGTGAAGGCATCGCCGTTCTTGCCGCAGCCGAAGCAGTGGTAGAAGTTCCGGGCCGGGATCACCTGGAAGCTCGGGCTGCGCTCGGCGTGGAAGGGGCAGAGGCCCACGTGGGCCGAGCCCGCCTTCCGCAGCTTCACGGCCTGCCCCACCAGGGCCAGCAGGTCCGTGGCATCCCGCACACGCTCGACGAGCTCCCGGTCCGAGCTCATCTAATTCCCCAGCCAGAGCAGGTGCCGCAGCCCCGGCAGCCACAGGTTCGAGTGGAGAGCGAAGGAGAAGACCATGCCCAGGAGAAGGGCACCACCCAGGCGGGCGATGGCGAAGGGGCGGGGCGTGCGGGCCCAGGCGAGGCCAACCAGGAGCCCAAGCAGCGCCCCCCAGGGCAGCAGCAGGCCCGGTGCGTAGGCGATGGCCAGGAGGCCGATGCCCAGGGGCAGGGCCAAGTCGGGAACCCGCGCAAGACGCAAGCGGAGAGGGCCCACCTGGGCCACCATGGCGCCGAGCCCCAGGGCCGCCCCGGCCAGGGCCCAGTCAGGGCGGGGGCCGAAGTCCCAGCCGGGCTTCGAGAGGGTGAGGCCCATGAGGAAGAAGACCAGGGTGGTGCGGCCCCTGACCGGGGGCGGGTCCAGCGGGAGCGGACGGCCGGGCAGCAGGCCCCAGGCGACCAGGCACCCCGCCAGGCCCGCGCCGACCAGCGGCAGCGCCGGGTCCAGGAAGCCCGTCAGCAGCCAGAAGGCGATCCAGAGCCAGTGGGGCGCGCCGGGAGCATCTGCCTCGGCGGAACCCAGCAGCACCCAGATGGAGCCGAGGCCGCCCGTGGCTGCCAGGAGATCCGGCCAGGCGTCCCGCACGTCCCAGCCGGCCAGGTGCAGGTGGCGGGCCAGCAGCAGCGTGCCGGCCAAGCCCAGCAGCCCCGCGGCGCGCAGGAACGCGGGCGCGAAGAGGCCCGGAGCGCGGCGCCGGAGCGGGCCTCCGCCCAGCAGGGCCAGGATTGGAAGCAGGATCAGCCAGGCCGCCGGGCGCTGCAGGTCGAACCCGTTCAGGGCCAGGAGGTGGCAGAGCCCCGCCAGGTAGAGGAGGATCCAGATGGCGCTCATCGGCCGGTCCCCTTGCGGCTGGCCGGGACGCCCAGGGGCGTGCTGGCGATGGGGCTGCGCCGGCCGCTGCCGGGCTCGTCCACGGTGTAGCGGACCAGGCGGCCCCGGTCGAAGTCGAGGATCCGGTAGCCGTGGTAGCTCTGGGGCCAGCGGGTCACCTGCCGCAGCTCGTTGCCCAGGGCTGTATTGACGATGAACTTGGTGCCGGGGAAGTCCACGGTGTCGTCCCGCAGCTGCCCTGCGCTGTCGAAGACCGCATCCGAGTGCCAGTGGCCGCTCAGCACCGCGGGAACGGCGTGGTCCCGGCAGAGGCGCACGAAGGCCTTCTGGAAGCCCATCAGCGAGCCGCCGCTGCCCCCCGCCTCACCTTTGATGGCGCTGCCTGCGGGGAAGACGGGGTGGTGGAGCTGGATGATCGGCGTGCGGCCGTCCAGGGTGTTGAGGTTGTCCTCCAGCCAGGCGAGCTGCGAGGGCGTGAGCTGATCGCGGCCGTGGGCGGAGTCCAGGGTGAGTACCGCGAGGGGGCCGATGTCCACCCGGAAGGTGGGACTATGGCCGAAATGGCGCAGGAACAGCGGCCAGCCTTTCCGCTCATGGTTGCCGGCCGCTACGATGACCGGGATGCCGAGGCGCTCCAGCCGCAGGAACTGGGCCTCCACAGCCGCGTACCAGGCCTCGGTCTCGGCATAGGTGAGGTCGCCCCCCACCAGGACCACATCCGGCCGGAGGGCCGCCATCTCGCTGATGAATTGCTCCAGGAGGTCCGCATGGTCGGGCGGGGCCAGGTCTGCCACAAAGACCACGCGGAAGGTGGGGGCCAGGGGCGCCGCCGGAACCGTGGGCAGGTGCAGGGTCGCACGGTTGAAGCGCCAGGAGGTCGTGGCACCAGGGGTGGCCTGCCAGGCCTGCTGCGTGGCGGCGGGCAGCAGCCAGGGCAGGCTGGTGGTGACTTCCTGGACGGGGCTGGAGCCCGGCGCGGTGGAGAGCGGGTGTCCCGTCCGGGGCCGGTCCACCCGCTGACGGAGGGGCAGGCCGACCACCAAGAGGCAGGCCAGAGCCAGCACATAGGCGCGGAGCCAGGGGATCACGGCTGCTCCTGGATGGGCGGGTTGTGGGACAGCAGGTAGTGGCTCCAGACCAGGTAGGCCCGGGCCAGGGCCGTCATGTGGCGGGCCTTGGCCTGCTCCCCGGCCGAGAGGTCCACGGGGCCCTTGGCGTGGACGTCATAGAGGGCGGAGCGGCCGTCGGTCTCGACGTTCAGGTAGCGGTCGCCCTGGAGGAGACCCGTGCGGGGCGGGCGGCGGAAGGTCGTGAAGGTGAAGGCGGCGCTGTCGGCGGCGAAGCGGGGATCGAGCAGGTCATGGCCCAGGGTCTGGGTCCAGAAGGACTGGCCCATCAGGCTCAGCACCGTTGGCAGGATGTCGGTCTGGGAACCCACGGTGCTGACGCGGCGGGGCGGTAGCAGCGCCGGGGCGTAGAGGATGAGGGGGATGTGGTGGATGGACAGGGTCAGGTCGCCGAAGCGGGGGTCGGTGTTGCCGCGGGGGATGCCGTGATCCGCCCACAGCACGAAGATCGTGTTGGCGAAGTAGGAAGAGGTCCGCGCCTTCTCGAAGTAGCGCTCCAGGGCGTGGTCCATGAGGCGCACGGCGTTGAACTCCTCCAGACCCTCGAAGCCATTGGCCTTGAGCGTCGCAGTGTCCAGGTTGGCGGGACGGAAGTCCGTGTGGTGCTTCGGAATGGTGAAGGGCGGGTGGTTGCCGCTGGTCTGCACGTAGGCCAGGAAGGGGGTCTGCCGGGTGGCCAGGACCTCGTGGGCTTCCTGGAGCAGGTCCACGTCCGAGATGCCCCACACATCCACCACCGGGCTCTTGAAGCTGCCCTCCTCGTGCAGGTGGAGGTCCTTCAGGTTGTTCTTGAGGGCGGCCCTGATCTGAGCCCAGTTGGCGCTGCCGCCCAGGAAGTAGTCCTTCTGGTAGTCGGCCAGCGCCGACAGCGGCGTGTGCTGGTTCACCATCAGCGGGTTGCGGGTGGCGTTCTGGACGCTGCTGACATCGGGGGTGCCGAACAGGGTGGCGAACATGGAGCGGCTGGTGTTCTCCATCACCACGTTGAAGTTCTCGAAATAGACCCCGTCCTTGGCCAGGCTGCCCAGGAAGGGCGTGGGATCGAGGGTGTTCCCGCCGGGCGTGGTCTTGAATGCCGCCAGGCTCTCCAGCTGGATGAACACCAGGTTCGGGCGACCTTGGACCTGGGGCCGGGCCTGGATGTGCCGCTTCAGGGTGGGATTGCCCTGGGCGTCGAGGGCCGCGGGAATGCCGAAGTGCTCGGCCAGCACCGCGTGGCTGCTCTTGACTGCGGCGAGGTCGAAGCCCTCGTCCATCTCCTCCATGTTCTCCAGGAAGAAGAGCACGGGATTCAGGGCGAGTTGGGCGTGGAAGCCGTTGCGGGCCTCGAAGGCCTCGCCCCAGCGCAGGGGGTAGCGGCTCCACTTGCCCCACATGCAGGCGATGAGGAAGACGCTGACCAGAACCCGCGCCAGCACACGGCGGGCTCGACCCTGGGGGGCGGGGGCCAGCCCGCCCCGGAACAGCGCCGCCAGGCCGCCGAAGGCCAGGGCCAGTAGCACCAGCAGAAACAGGGTCAGCCAGAGCACCGGGTAGCTCTGCCAGATCATCTGCAGGCTGAGGCTCGCGTTTTGCAGGAACATCAGCATCGTGCCGTTCAGGCGCGTGTGGATGTAGGCGAAGGTGCCGAAGTCGAAGAAGTAGACGAGCACCGTGGCGGCGAAGGCCACCAGCGAGAAGGTCAGCCAGGTCCGCAGCGCGCCGCGGCTGGTCTGCAGGCCGTGGGCCTTGAACAAGCCGCGGTAGCACCCGGTGAGGATCAGGAAGACCAGCAGCCAGGGCCGCGCCTTGATGTCGTCCACCATGGCGATGACGACCATGACGGCGTAGACCGCCAGGATGAGGGCCAGCCAGGGGGTGGCGAGGGTGGCCCGCCAGCCGGAGGCGCTGCCGCTGGTGCCGTTCTTGAGCAAGAGCCAGCCAGGCACCAGCAGGATGGCCACCCAGCGGGCGTCGAACTTCAGGCCCAGGTAGAGTGCATGGCGGACCTCGGCCGACAAGCCGTCGCCAGGGCTGTGGAAGTGCTGCAGGAAGGCCAGCCGGAACAGGGTCAGCAGGACCAGGAGCGCCAGCCCGAGAGCGAGGAGGGCCGTGCTTTTGGCGGCGGTCGGTCGGGTCATCCGATCAGTATATCGGGTTATGTGGTAAGTTCGGTTTCCCATGGACAAGTTTATACCTACCCTGCTCCTGTTTTCCCTGCCTGCCTCGGGCAAGTCGGAGGTCCGCCGGTATCTGGCCAGCCTCACTGATGTCCAGTGTCGACAGGACTTCCACATCGGGCCTACGCTCCAGCTGGATGACTATCCCTACGTCCACCTCATGCACCGCATCGACGATGAGTTGCAGGCCGCTGGCCTCGGTTACGCCTACTACCACGGACCCAATCGCCCCTTCCGGGACGAGTGGACCTGGGCCGTGCTCATCGAGCTGCTGAACGACGACTACGCGGACCTCATGGCCAGCCGCCAGGTGGAAGTCATCAGTGCCGCGGAGCACCTCTTCGACCGTCTGGACGCGGCCCACGCCCGGGTGGGGCTGAGCCAGCCCCTGGGGGAACTGCCCCACCGGCTCCGGAAGCGCCTCGCCAGCGCCCTGGAGGCCGAGTGCCGGGCCGAGCTGGACGTCCTCAACCGCCAGAACGCCGAGGACAAGACGGGCCGGACCCTGGTGATCGAAGCGGCCCGCGGCGGCCCCAATGGCTCGGCCTTTCCTTTGAAGCCGCCCCATGGCTACGAGACCGCCTTCCAGACCCTGTCTCCTGCGATCCTCGAGCAGGCTTCGGTGCTCTACGTCTGGGTGGATCCCGTGGAGAGCCGCCGCAAGAACATCGAGCGCGGCCGTCCCGATGGGCAGGGAAGCATCCTCCACCACAGCGTGCCCATGGAGGTCATGCTCGGCCAGTACGGCTGCGATGACATGGCCTGGCTCCTGGAGCAGAGCGATCGTCCCGGCACCATCCGCGTGGACCGGATCATCCCCACCGCCGACCGCTACGAGGCCCGGGCCTATCACCTGCCCGTGGCCCGCTTCGACAACCGGAAGGACCTCACCACCTTCGTGCGCGAGGACCGGAAGCTGTGGAATCCCGCCGACGTGGACGCCATCCACAGCGGGCTGAAGGCCGCCTTCGATCAGCTGTAGGTTTCCCAACAGTGATTGAAAACTGATCACCACCAAGGCACCAAGGCACCAAGGCACCAAGAAAAGCAGAAACCAGAGCTTCTTGTCTTTCTTGGTGCCTTGGT
>CAIRAS010000189.1 GCA_903876615.1 uncultured Holophagaceae bacterium | reverse complement strand
GTCCGACGAGTGCCTGCGCTCCGTGGCCCTCAACTACCAGCAGCGGTACTTCTCGTCGCCGTTCACCAGGACGATCTCGCAGTGGATAATCGAGCACCATGAAAAATACAAGTGCGCACCGGGGCGCCAGATACAATCCACCTATGAGGCGCACCGTCGCGCTGGGCTCGAGCCGGATATTGCTGCCCTCATTGGCAAGTTCCTGACCGACATCTCAAACGAGTTTTCGCAATCCGAGGAGCAGTTCAACGCCCAGTTCTACATCGACGCCGCCGAGAACTACTTCCTCGAGCGATCCCTCGTCCTCCTGAACGAGGACCTGGAGGATATGATCGCCTCGGGAGACTTCATCAGGGCCCAGGCCGCCGTGGCCACCTACCGCCAGCCGGGCACATCCATTGCCCTGGGGGCGGAGCCCCTGGCGGACATGGAGACCGTGAGGTCGGCCTTCACCGTGAACGATGACCTTCTGACCCTGCCCGGCGATCTGGGAAAATTGATAGGCCCGTTTGAACGGGACACCTTCTGGGGCCTCGCTGGTGCCTTCAAGGCCGGCAAGACCCGCCTCTGCACCTACATCGCCCTCCAGGCCCTTTACAAGGGCCTCAACGTGGCCTGGTTCAGCCTGGAGATGGGCAAGAAACGCACCGTCAGGCTGTTCATGCAGGGGATCTGCGCCATGCCCCTGCGCCAGCCCCCCGACGGCAGGTTGCTGTGGCCGGTGTGGGACTGCGTCCTCAACCAGATGAACGATTGCCGCATGGCCCAGAGGACGAACTACGCCGTGCTGCCCCTGGACGACAAGCAGAGGCCGATCTACTCGGAGGCGCCGCCGGACTACCGGCCCTGCTCCGCCTGCATCGGGCAGCCCGCCTACAGGCCCGAGTCCTGGCTCGAGTGGCGGGAATGCGCCCAGCTCACCTGGCGCCTGGCCTGGCGCAAGGCCGAGGCCCTCCAGGCGCACCTTATGGGGGCCAGGCTGAAGATCCAGTGCTGGCCCAGGTTCTCCGCCAAGCTGTCGCAGGTGGAGTCCTGCCTCCAGGTGTGGGAGCACATGGAGGGGTTCGTGCCGGACCTGGTGGTCATCGACTCGCCGGACATCCTGGCGGATGCGGGGAAGGACCGCCACGCCCTCAACGAGACGAGGCAGCGGGTGGCCGGCATGGCCGAGGCGAAGCACTGCCTGTTGCTGGCGCCGTTCCAGGCTGGGGGCAAGGAGGCCATGGAGCGGGCCACCCATAAGCGGTCGGACGTGGGGGAGGACGCCCGGCTGCTGGGGCATGTTGACGGACTTTTGCATCTCAACATCACGGAACGGGAGCGGTTTTTCCACAAGTCCAGGGTGATGGTGAGCACCCACCGGGACTCGGAATCGTCCGTGGCCAACCAGGTTGTGGTGCTGCAGCAGATGGGGTGTGGGCAGGCGGTATTGGGCAGCTACTTCTTGAGGGAGAAGGTATAAATGGGGACCATGCAAGAGCTTCAGGACCTTGTCGTAAAATTTAGGGCTGACCGGGGATGGGGGAAATATCATACCGTTCAGAATCTTTGCCTGGCCATTGCCTCGGAGACCGGGGAACTTTGC
>CAIRAS010000188.1 GCA_903876615.1 uncultured Holophagaceae bacterium | reverse complement strand
GGTGACCCCCTGCAGCAGGTGGACGCCGAAGGCTCCCAGGGCGACAGCATCCAGGGCCGTCTGCTGCTCGTCGTTCAGGACCACGGTGCGATCCGTGCCCGCCTCCCGGCGCTGGGCCAGCAGGTCCACCCGCTTCATCCGGGTGACGAGGCCCCGCTTCTCCAGGGTGTTGAGCACCGAGGCCCCCACGCCGGCGGCCTCGAGCAACTCCGGCTCCATGAGGGCGCCGCCGGCCTCATCCAGGGCCAGCAGCAGCTTGGCCTGGGCCGGAGTCACCCGGGGGGGATGCGGGGCCCCGGTCAGGCGCACCTCGGTGAAGCCGGCGCCGCGCCGCAGCGCGCGGTGGAGCAGCGTGGGCAGGAGGGTCGGCTCCCGGTGCCAGGCCTCCCCGAGGTCGGCGAGAACGCCCCAGGCCCCGCGGTCGCGGTGGAAGGACAGCCGCTGGCCGTCCTCATCGGCTTCCCAGTTCGGCAGCAGGGCCTGCGGCAGGCTGAGCGGCAGCAGGTGGGCCTCCAGGCAGCCATAGTAGCGGGCGGCGAAGGTGTGCAGCTCCCGCAGCTTCGGCGGCAGCAGGGGGAAGGGATCCAGCACCAGTTCGATGGGTCGCAGCTTCGCGGCGGGCGGGGCCGGATCCGGCCCCATGGCCAGCCCGAAGGCCAAGCTGGTGCGCAGCTTCACCCGCACCCGCACGCCGACGGGGAGGTCCTCCGGCGCCAGGTAGGTGAGCGGCGGCAGGGGCCGGTTCAGCTGAATCCGCGTCGGCACCAGATTGGGGATGCTTCCACTCATCGGGGCCGGGCCTGCGACAGGGCGCCCCACCGCAGGGCGAGGTCGCTGCGGTTGAGTCGCTGGGCCAGGTCCCGGGCCTGGGCGGCCACCCCTTCCCAGCGCAGGGTCTCCATGGCCTGCAGCACCACCTGGTCCGCGGCTCCCGCGTCCCCCAGGCTGATGAGGGCCTCCACGAGCGGCTGCAGGATCCGGGACCAGATCCGCTCGCCAGGCCCCTGGCCCATCGCCGCCCGCCGACCATCCCGCCGCCACTCCTCCCAGCGGGGCTCCATGGCCTCCCGGATGGCGCGCCAGTCGCCCCGCTTCTTGGCATCCCGCACAAAGGCCTCGAGCACCGCCGCCGGTGGCCAGTCCTCGGGCGCGGTCCCCGGGAGGGGTTCCAGGCTGGCCAGCAGCGGCGCGAGGGCCCGTCCCCCGGAGATATCCGCGCCCAGGATCCAGATCCGCCAAAGGTCCCAGGCGTTGGGCTGCCGGCGCAGGGCGTCCTCGACGAGGGGCAGGTGCCGCGACCAGAGGGCCCGCAGGGTGGGCGAATGGGTGGCCTCGTCTCCGGAGAGGGCCCAGGGCAGGTCCGAGGCAACTTCGATCCAGTCGCCCTGGAACAGGTGGTCCAACAGCTGCGCGGTCTCCGACCAGATCTTCGAGTCCTGCTCGGCGCTCAGCAGCAGGGGCTCGCCGGGTTTCCCGGCCGCCTCCTCGGCGTTCTTCTTCGCGATCTCGGGGCCCAGCGCCTTCTGGGTGCGGCGGCAGGCCACCAGCGTCCGCTCGCGCAGCAGGGCCGCCTGGGCCTCCAGGTGGTCCCCGTTCCGGGTCAGGAACTCGGCCAGCTCCTGGGCCCGGGTCTTCAGGCCAGCGCGCTCCGCCGCCGCGGCCAGCTTCGCGGCCTCGGGCGGGGTGGCCCCCTCCGCCAGCACGCGGCCATCGGCATCGACCAGGGCCCAGTGGCCCCCGCGGAGCCAGCCGTAGCGCTCGCGAACATAGGTGGACAGGGCGTCGGGCTTCTTGCCGCCCACCAGCAGCAGCGGCAGGTTCAGCGCCACCAGGGCATCTTCCTGCAGGGCCGCCCGGGCCGGAGTGCCCCAGGTGGCACCCTCATCCTCGAGCACCAGCCACATGCCCAGGCGGTTCTGCTTCAGCTGCCGAGCGAAGGCCTCGCCGGGTCCCAGCGCCTTCGGTGCCTGCGCGACCAGGGCCACGGAAAGGAACATCAGGACGGGGCCGCGCATGGTGGGTCTCCAGATTGCCAAGTTACACTATCCGGATGCTGGTCCTGGGCCTTGAATCCTCCTGCGACGACTGCTCCGCCGCGGTGGTGGAGGAGACGCCCGCGGGCCCGCGGCTGCGCTCCCTCATGCGGGAGAGCCAGGACGCCATCCACGGGCCCTTCGGGGGCGTGGTGCCCGAGCTGGCGGCCCGGGAGCACCTGCTGCAGGTGCGGGCGGTCATGGCGGGCGCCCTCAGCCAGGCGGGCGTCGGCTGGGCGGACCTCGACCGCATCGCGGTCACCCGCGGCCCTGGCCTGGTCGGGAGCCTCCTGGCCACCTTCAGCGCCAGCAAGGCCGCAGCCTGGCGGCACAGCCTCCCCTGGGTGGGCGTCCACCACCTGCTGGGCCACCTGAACGCGGCCCGCTTCGCGGCGCCGGACCTGCCCTTCCCGGCCCTGGTGCTGCTGGTCTCCGGGGGCCACACCCACCTCTACCGGGCCGAGGACTGGACTTCGCTGCAGCTGCTGCAGAAGACCCGGGACGACGCCGCCGGCGAGGCCTTCGACAAGACCGCCCGCATGCTGAACCTGGGCTACCCCGGCGGCCCCGTGGTGGATGCCTGCGCCCAGACCGCAGGCCGGGCCGCCGAGCCCTTCACGCCGCCGAAGTTCCGGGACGGCAAGGCTTCCTGGAGCTTCTCGGGCCTCAAGACCGGCGTGAAGCTGCGGGTGGAGCGGAACCCCCGGCTGGCCACCGCCGGCGCGGCGGATGCCGAGGTCCAGGGCCTCTGCCGCAGCCTCCAGGAGGCCATCGCCACCTGGCTGCTGAAGCCCATCCCCGCCCTGGCCGAGGAGCACGGCGCCCGCAGCCTGGTGATCAGCGGCGGCGTGGCCTGCAACTCCCGGCTCCGGGCCGAGGCCGCCCTGCTTGCAGCCAGGCATGGCCTGGTGCTGGCCCTCCCCGAGCCCCGCCTCTGCACCGACAACGGCGCCATGATCGCCGCCGCCGGCGCCCTGCTGGAACCCGATCCCGAACCCTGGGGCCAGAACGCCGACGCCGACCTGAAACTCACCTAGGCGCCCTGCACCAGGATTCAACGTCCCCTTTCTGTTTTCACAGCGAGGTTCAAGGACAGGGCCTTCCTATCCCCTTCATCCGCAGTTATCCCTGTTTTAGTTTTTCCTTGTTATCGGCCTTGCTCCTCCAAATTTGGCTTTCAAAGATCTCCACAAAGGACACGAAGAAATACACCGAAGGACCACGAAGGCGCAGTCATCGTGCCGACAGGGCATCTTCGTGACCTTCGTGGAGCGTCTTTTTTGCGGAGTCTGGCCGAGAACCAGGTGGTTTTTTTAAACAGGGATGCAGGGGATGAAGGGGATGGGCGCTGGACTGCCTCATTGCTTGATCCTTGCCCCAGCCTGGATTCTGGGCTGTGATGAAATCTGGTTAGCCTGTGCTTGCCCGGGAGTTGTCATGGAAGTCACGCGTGAGGACGTCTTGCGGTGCGCGCAGCTGGCGCACTTGAGCTTGCGGGAGGACGAGATCGAGCCCATGCGCGAGGCCATGGCGCGGATGCTGAGCCACGCGGCCAGCCTGGACGAGCTGCCGCTGGAGGCCATTGAGCCCATGGTCATGGGCTTGCAGCAGCCCCTGCCCCGCCGGGCGGACGAGCCCGGCAGCTCCTTCAGCCAGGCGCAGGCCCTGGCCAATGCCCCGGCCCAGGACCGGGGCATGTTCGTGGTGCCGAAGGTGCTGTAGAAACAGCGACGGCCCCAAACGGGGCCGCCACAGGTTGGAGGTTGGGCTGGCTCAGAAGCTGTAGCGGAGCCCCAGGCGGACCGAGCGGGGGGCCTGGAAGGCCACGGGGGCCTTGTAGTAGGGGTTCGTCAGGCCCGAGTCCAAGCCGGTGAAGTTGTAGCGCTGGTCAAACGCCGTCTCGACTTGGCTGTTCAACAGGTTGGTGACGTCCAGCATCAGGCGGACCGTCTTCTTGCCGGCCACTTTGAAGGCGTAGCCCACGTTCACGTCCAGGCGAGCACTCTCCGGGGTGCGGCCCGCGGTACCGCGGGGCATGAGGAACAGCTCGTAGCGGGTGTAGGGGAAGGGCAGCACCTGGTCGGCGTAGCCCAGGCGGTTCACGGGCGTCCCGGAGGCAAAGGTGAAGGCGGCGCCCACGGTGAGACCTGAATCCCACTCGTAGTAGCCGTTGAACTTCAGCTGGTGGGTCCGGTCCCCACTGAGCTTGCCGTAGCTGTTCACCATGAAGGCCGGTTCATCAAAGGCGGAGTTGATGTTGGGATCCAGCTGACCTGAGCCATCGGCACCGCCCACGCCCTGGTAGGCGCCCTCGTAGTTGCCCTCGAGCTGGCTCCACAGGTACGAGACCTGCCAAGTGTAGTGGTCCGCAAACTTCTTCTGGGCGCTCACCTCCACGCCCTGGTAGTCCCGGTAGGCGCGGGGATACTGCTTGCCCGTCACGCTGAACCCGGGGTTCATGATGAAGTAGTCGCCGGAGGTGCTGTTCACGTCGAGGGAGTCCTCGATGGCCCGCCCCATATAGCGGCGGATGTACTTGGCGCCGAGCACCAGGTTGGGAGCCACGGTGGTCTCTGCACCCAGGATGAACTCATCGGAGTACTGGCCCTTCAGGTCCGGGTCCACCGGCTCAATGTAGGAGCCCACGATGGCACTGGTGCCCGCGGCCGGATTGGGCGTGAGGCTGGTGCGGCTGAAGTTGAAGATGGTGGGATTGCTCTCGTCGCTGAAGGAGCGGATGACCAGATCCAGGGGAACCTGCTCGTAGAAGCGCGACAGGCTCAGGTAGACCTTGTCCTGGCCCTTGCCGGCCCAGTCCCAGGCCAGCCCGAGCCGCGGGGCCCACTGGTCCTTGAGGGAGATCTTGGTCGCCCCGTGCTGGTCCTTGATGTTGGTGGTGTCGAGCCGCACCCCGAGGTTCAGCGTAAGGCTGGGGCGGAGGGACCACTTGTCCTGCAGGAAGTAGCCCGCACTCTCATGCTTGGGCGAGGCATGGAAGATGATGCTGGGAGCGTTGTTCACGTCCGCCCCGGCCACGGTCCAGTAGTAGTGGGAGTAGCTGCCGTCGCCGTAGTCCGTCACCTGCTGCCCGCCCGAGTAGCCGCGGCTGATGGTGGCCTTGTCGGTCTGGAGGTCGAAGCCGGCCTTGAGCTCGTGGGTGCCAGCGTAGTAGGTGAAAGACCCGGTCAGGTTCGTGCGTGTGAAGTCCTTGTCGTCGAAGCGGCCAAACCCGCCCGTGGCCTGCTGGGTGGTGTTGTCGATCGTCTGGACGAGGGTGGCTCCGGCGCCGCCGGCGAGGATGGAGTTCTTCTCGTTGTGCTGGCTGCCCTGGAGCTGAAGGAACCAGGCTGGGCCCGTGAGTTCATAGCGCAGGCTGAGGTCGGTGCCGCCCACCTTGTTGGTGCCTTCCCAGGTGGAGGCGGCTCCCTGGGGATCCTTGACCGCACCCGTCACCTTCTGGGGATCGCCCAGGATGGAGGCGATGAGGCTCTGATTCTCGGCCAGGTGCCAGGTGAGCTTCACCGCGTACAGATCCCGCGAGGAGTCCGTGGGGGCCTTGAGCCCCAGGTCCGGACCCGGCACGCGCACCTGGTTGATCTGGCTGGCGCTGCGCCGGTCATAGGCCGCGAAGAACCAGAGCTTGTCCTTGATGATGGGGCCACCGACATCGAACCCGAACTCCGTGGTCTTGTTCTCCATGAGCAGGGGCTTCTGCCTGAGGTTGGCGTCGTTCGCGTGCTGGTTGCCACTCTTGAAGATGTTGCCTTCGGTGTAGGCGAAGACATCCCCGGTGAACTCGTTGCCGCCGGACTTGGTGATGACGTTGATGATGCCGCCGGTGGCCTTGCCGTATTCGGCCTCGTAGCCCCCCGTCTTCACCTGGAATTCCTGCACGAACTCCTGGGGGATCTTCTTGCCCTGGGTGCCGAACTCCACGTTGGTGGTGTTGATGCCGTCCACCATGAAGTTGTTCTCGGCACCGGAGGAGCCGTAGACCTTGAACCCGGCGCTGTCCTGGGTCACGCCCGGGGAGAGCAGCGCGATGTTGGCGAAGTCCCGGGAGGTGGGAAGCTTCAGGATCGCCTCGCTGGTGAAGTTGGCACCGACGGTGGTGGCCTTGAGGTCCATGGACTCGTTCGCCTCGAACACCTCCACTGTGGCCGTGGCCACGGCGTTCAGGGTGAGGTCCACGGAGGCGATGCGGTCGAGCCCGATCTGCACCTGCGCCTTGGCCGTGTTCAGACCCTCCTTCACGGCAGTGATGGAGCAGACACCCGGCGGGATGAGGCCGAATCGGTAGGCACCGGACTCATCTGTCGTGGTGTTCCGCCCACCCTGCAAGCCCGCGCCGGTAATGGAAACCCGGGCGCCAGCCACCGGCCGCCCCTTGGGATCCAGCACGCGGCCCTGCACCCCGCCCGTGGTCTGGGCGGACAGGAGGGCTCCGGACGCGAGCACCAGGGACAGATACCGCAAGCGACGGCTCAGCATGGCTGGCTCCTAAAAAGAAAGGCCACCATCGGATGGCCGAATTTAGAATGTGAATGAATCCATCATGGATAATCCACGCGGCAATTCAATATAAATGTCTAGACGGGCATTTAATACTTAGCCGTCATTTATCTGCGAGCACGCAAATCAGGCACTCGCGACCCAAGCTTGCAGCCGGGCGTCAGGCGTGGACGAAAAGCAAGGTCCTACCAGTCGCCGCCCGAATCGCCGCCGCCGGAGTCACCACCCCCGGAGTCGCCCCAGTCGTCGGACCCGGAGTTGGACTCGCCCCAGTCGCTGGAGGAGCCTCCGGAGGTGTCGCCGCCGAAGCCATCGCCGTTCTGCCCGCGGTGATCATGGTGGCGCTCGCCGCCCATCATGCTGCCGAGCATCATGCCCGTCAGCAGCCCGCCCATGCCACCGCCGCCCGGTCCGTAGCCGCCCTGCTGCATGGGCATGGAGCCCTGGGCCGGAGCATCCAGACCCAGCTGACGGCGGGCCGAAGGGGGCAGCTCTTCGTCCTTGAGGGACTGCACGCCCGCCACGGCGCTGCAGTAGCCGCAGGACCACTTGACGGAGCGGAGCCCATCCCAGTCCTGCTTCATCTTGTCGCCGGTGGCGCCGCAGGTGGGGCACTTGGGGTAGGGACAGGCGAAGGTGTGGGGCTCCAGCGGGCCCGTGGGCAGCGCCCGGCGCGAAGCGCCCAGCTGTTCGGGCTGATCCTGCCGACCCCGCAGCACGAGGTAGAGGACAACGCCGATGATGATGAGGACGATGATGGTGGTCATGGATACCCCCGACGCCCCAAGGGTATCCGCATCCACGGCCATGGGTACTTGCTGGCATCATCAGCAGCATGCAAACCCGCGTCCCGCTCCCGGAGGACCGTCCCTGGCGCGTGCTGGGCCTGATGTCGGGCACCAGCGCCGATGGCGTGGACGTCGTGGCCATCGAGGTGGAGCCCGGCGGCTTCCAGACCGGGCGGCCCTTCCGTGCCCTCCTGGGCCACCACAGCGCCCCCTACCCGGACCCGGTGCGGGCCGAGGTGCTGGCGGCGGCCTCCAACCACCTGGACCCGGCGGCGCTCTGCATCCTTCAGCGGCGCCTCGGCAACCACCATGCCCGGGCAGCCTACGACCTGTGCGCCAGGCTGAACCTGCGACCGGACCTGGCCGCGCTCCACGGCCAGACTGTCCAGCACCACCCCGCCAAGGGCGCGAGCCTGCAGCTGGCGGATCCCTATGTGCTGGCCGAGGCCCTCGGTTGTCCCGTGGTGTGGGATCTCCGCCGCCGGGACCTGGCCCTGGGCGGCCAGGGCGCCCCCCTGGTGCCCCTGCCCGAGCGCTGGCTGCATGGCGCCGGCCCCTGGCTGGCCCTCAACCTCGGCGGCATCGCGAACCTGACCATCTGGGATGGCCAGCAGACCCGCGCCTGGGACACAGGTCCCGGCATGTCCCTGCTGGACCTCGCCGCCCAGCGCTGGCTGGGTCTGCCCTTCGACCCCGACGGCGCCGCCGCCACGGGTCAGGTCGCAGACCACCTCCTGGGACGCTGGCTGCAGCATCCCTACTTCACGGCGCCCCCCCCGAAGTCCACGGGCCGGGAGGTGTTCGGCGAAGCCTGGCTGGACACCGAGGCGGAAGCCCTCGAGGCCCTGCCCCTGGCGGATCGGCTGGCCACCCTGGCGGCCTTCACGGCTGGCGCTGTGGCCCAGGAGGCCACCCGCGTGACCCCCTGGCCTGCGGGCCTGCGGGGGCTGGTCAGCGGCGGTGGCGCCCGCCATCAGCGGGTGCGCCAGGAACTGGCGGACCGGCTGCCCCTGCCCCTGGAAGATGACACTGCGTTCCCCTCCGGTGCGCGGGAAGCGGTGAGCTGGGCCCTGCTGGGCGCCGCCAGCGCCCTGGGCCTGCCCGGGAACCTGCCGGAAGTCACCGGGGCCGCCCGGCCCGTGGTGCTGGGGAGCTGGGTGTGGGCTTGAGGCTCCGGTGGGCCCCCTGGAGCGACCACCTGCCGCTCTGGGTGGCCCTGGGTGCCACGGTCGCCACGGGGATCTACGAGCCCGGGGAGCTGGCGCTGATGGTCCTGCCGCTGGTTGCGGCGGCAGTGGTGCAGGCGCTGCGCTGGGATCTGGATCGCCACCGCCGCTGGCTGGAGGTTGGCGCCCTGCTTCTCTTCCTGGGCAACCTGGCCCGGGGCCACGGGATCTTGCCTGTGGCTATCCAGACCCTGTTCGTCCTGGCCGGCGCGCGCCTGGCCCTGCCCCGTGAGCTGCCCCAGCGACGCCAGCTGCTGCTCATTGGCTTCCTGCTGTTCCTGACCACGGCCATCGCCGGCACGGACCTCATCTTCCTCTTCGGGGCGCTGGCCTGGGCCTGCGCCGCCACCCTGGCCCTCCTTCAACAGGCCTGGGAACCCTCGGCGGCCCTGCGCCCGGGCCCCCCGCCCCGGCCGCCGCTGGCCTGGGTGCCCCTCTGGGTGGGCGCCGCCACCCTCTTCGGCGCCGGGTTCTTCGTGATCCTGCCGCGCCTGAGCCTGGGCCTGCGGCCGGCCCTCCTGGCCAGGGCCGCGACGGGTCTCGCCCAGGCGGGCCTGAGTGAACGCCTGGACTTGGCCGGGGGTGGCCCCCTCGAACCCAACCCCGAGGTGGCCCTGCGCATCGCACCCCCGCCGGGTGTGGATCCCATCACAAACCCCCTGTGGGCGCGCGGGCTGGCCCTGCTCCGCGGGATCACCCTGGAGTCCGTCCAGGGCCTTCGCTGGGAGCCCTCACCACAGACACCGGCCTTCCCCCGCATCCGGATGGGGGGGCCCGGGCTCCAGCGGGCGGAGCTTCTCTACACGCCCAGCGCCCACGGCATCCTGGTCCTGCCCGCAGCCCAAGCTTCCCTGGATCCGGAAGAGCTGCCCGTGGTCCCGGGCCCGGGTGGCAGCCTCCGGTGGCGCTATCCGCAGGCCCGCACCGCTCCGGTCACGGTGACCTGGGATCCCCAGCAGTTGGTCTATCCAGAGCGGCGCCTCACCGCGCGCCGCCTGGACCTGCTGACAACCCTGGAGTCCGGCCACGAAGCGGCCCGCCGGGCCAGCCTCCGCTTCGCACCGGGCATCCTGCCCACGCCCCGGTTGGCCCAGAGCCTGGAGGCGACCCTGCGGGGCTTCCGCTACACGCTGGAGAACCCCTCCGGCACGACAGCCAACCCCCTGGAGGACTTCCTTGAGCGCAGCCAGGCTGGCCACTGCGAGTACTTCGCCTCCGCCCTGGCCCTGATGCTCCGGGCCCGGGGGGTTCCGGCCCGGGTGGTGAATGGCTACCGACTGGGTCCCTGGATCCCCGAGGGGGGCTACTTCCGGGTGAGCCAGAACGAGGCCCACAGCTGGGTGGAGTATTGGCACGAAGGCCGCTGGTGGACCGCAGATCCGACCCCCGCCGGCCCTGCCGGCGCCGCGGGCGAGGGCCCGTCCTTCGGCGCCCTGGACCGCTGGCTCGATGCCCTGCGCTACCGCTGGGAGCGCTACGTGGTGCGCTTCTCGGACCAGGACCAGCTGAGCGGCCTGGCCTGGCTCCAGGGCCGCGCCCAGGGCTGGGACTGGCACTGGCGGGCCCCCTCCCGCGCCCCGGTGGCCGCCCTGAGTCTGCTGGCCCTGGCCTGGACACTCTGGCGCACGCGGCAACTCTGGCGGCCGGCACCGCCGGGGCCGGGCCGCCTCCGGGCACTGGCGCCCCTGCTGGCCCGCACCCGCCGGTTCGGGCCGCCCCAACCGGGCGACACGGCCCGGGTCTGGCTGCAGCGGCTGGGCGCCCTGCGGCCAGAGCGCGTGGAGGCCCTGGCCGCGCTGGCGGATGCCGTGGAGGCCGAGGCCTATGGTGGAACCGGCCAAGCCACCGCCCAGGCGAAGGCCGAAGCCCGCGCCTGGCGAGGCTGGAGGCCTACTTCTCCGTGAACTTCTCGAAGGCCTTCATGAGCTCCATGGGCAGCGGGAAGACGATGGTGCTGTTCTTCTCCACCGCGATCTCCGTGAGGGTCTGCAGGTAGCGCATCTGGATGGCGACGGGGTTCTGGCTGATCTTGTTGGCGGCCTCCAGCAGCTGCTGGCTGGCCATGAGCTCGCCCTCGGCGGCGATGATCTTGGCCCGCTTCTCCCGCTCGGCCTCGGCCTGCTTGCCCATGGCGCGCTGGATCTGCTCGGGCAGGTCCACGCTCTTCAGTTCGACGCTGCTCACTTCCACACCCCAGGGCTCCGTGGAGCGGTCGATGATCTCCCGCAGGCGGGCGCTCAGCTTCTCCCGGTCCGCCAGCAGCTCGTCGAGGCTGACCTCGCCCAGGATGGAGCGCAGGGTGGTCTGGGCGATCTGGCTGGTGGCGTAGTAGTAGTTCTCCACGCCGATGATGGCCTGCTTGGGATCCAGCACGCGGGAATAGACTACGGCGCTGACCTTCAGGCTGACGTTGTCGCGGGTGATGACGTCCTGGCTCGGCACCTCCAGCACACCCGTGCGAAGGCTCACGGTCATGGAAGTCTGGAAAGGCCGCCAGACGAAGCAGAGCCCTGGTCCCTTGGGCTTGTCCTCCACCTTCCCGAGCGTGAACACCACCAGCCGCTCGTATTCGTTCACCACCTTGAGGCAGGAGAACAGGTAGACCACAGCGAAGAGCGCGGCTGGGCCGAAACAGCCAAGAGAAGTGATCAAGGTGTCCATGGCGAACCTCCGGGGAAGACGGCCCCAGTCTACGCCGGATTACTCGGGGCCGGAGGGTCCAGGCCTCGCCTCCCAGGGCGGGCCTAGGAAATTATCTAGGGGAACGGTCGCCCCCATAGATCATACTGATCGTCAGTTACCCGATCCAACTAGCAAGCCAGCGAGAGAGAGGTGATGGATATGCGCCGTGGCGTCTCATTGCTTTCAGCAGTCGTCCTCTTCCTGGCAGCAGGGGTCCCGGCCGCATCCCAGGCTCCGCCTGCCGCTGAAGAGAACGACTGCCTATCCGAAAACGCGAACATGAAGAACAAGATGCAGTTCTTCGTCTGCCTGAATGCCAAGCGGGAATACTGGCAGGACCAGCTCATCAAAGTGCAGAACGAGTGCCAGGCCAACTCGGTGAAATACGCGGGGACCTACTCCCGCTACCTCTCGCTGAAGAACAAGGCCAACCAGCTGATCGATATGGTGATCGCCGAGCTGAAATACAACGACAAGACGCCTCCCGAAAAGTTTAAGCAGCTCATGCAGGGTGTGAACACCAGCTCCCAGGAACTCGACAAGTACATCCAGGGCACCACCTGCGAAGGGGCCAGCAACCGGTTCCTGCCCATCCTCCTGCCGATCATCACCGCGGCGCTCCTGGACCGGAGCCGCACGCTCCTTGATGGCTGGCTGTCGGGCAACCGAAGCATCAAGGATCAGCGCGCGGCAGAGCTTGGCACCCAGCGCTGGCGCTCACCTTCTGAGTTCGGGGCCATGGCCCCCTCCGCGCCCCCGCCTCAGGCCCCGCCGCCACCTCCCCCCATGGAGCCCGCCCCCGCGCCACCGGTCGCGGCACCTCCCGTGATTTCGCCCTCCCCCGCCCCACCCGGAATGTCCTGAGCCTTTCCTGGAGCTGGTTCCAAGATGCCGTCCTCTGAGCACAAGGGAGCTGCCGTGCACGGCAGGCGCGGGGCCGTCCTGGCCCTGCTCTTCCTCGCCACCAGACTCCTGGCCGGCCCGGAGCTGCTCACGGGGACTCTGCCCGAAAGGACCATGGCCAGCTCCGAGGCCCTGCAGCGGATTGTGATCTCTCCGGACGGGAGCACGGCGCTGCTCTTGCAGCAGGGCAACACCCTCCGCACGGTAGCGCTGGCCACGGGTCGAACCCTCCGAACCTTCGGCCCCCTCCCTGGCAAGATCACGGCCCTGGCCTTGGAAGGTCGGGCTGGTTTCGCCCTGGTGGCCAGCGAGCGGGAGGTGTGGTCGGCCTCGGTGGACCAAGAGGATGCTCCGAGGCGACTCTGGGCAACCGAGGGGAGCATCCAGGATTTGAGCCTATCCCCGGACCTGGATCTCCTGGCGGTGGCCACCACCAAAGGGCTGCACATCCTGAACCCCCGCACGGGTACTCCCGTCTGGTCCGCACCCGGTTCCCCCTGCACCGCCATCCGGTTCGCACCGGTGGGCAATACGGTTGTTCTTGCCCTGGGGAAGACCCTGGAGGTCCGCGAGGTCCCCGGCTTCGCCCTTAAGCAGACCTGGTCCTTCGATTTCCCGATTTCCGCGCTCGCCTACGCCCCCGATGCCCGGTCCCTGGCGGTGGGCGGAAGGAACGGCCGGCTACTGCTCAAACGGGTTGCCGATGGGCAGACCCTCAAGCAGCTGGATCCTGATCTCTCGGGACGGGAGGTCACGCTGCTGACCTTCGCCTCGGATCCCTCGGGCCTACTGGTCGCCTCGGGTCGCACGCTGCAGGCCTTCTCGGGGCTCGAGCGAAGCACCCCCGCCTCCCGCACGCTCACGGTGGACGAGCCCATCCTGTCGCTGGCGTTCTCCAGGGACAGCGGGGCTCTGCTGGCCGTCACCGAGGGCGGCAGGGCCCTGGCTCGCTGGCCCGTCGCGGTCCCTCCAAGGCTGGCGGCCAGGCCCCGCGAGGACTTGCCGGTCCTCACCATCCTTAGCCCGGAGCCGGGCTCGAAGGTGGCCTCGGGGGTCGTGGAGCTGTCCTTTCAGGTGACCTTCCCACCCGAGCGGCCCGTGACCCGGATCCGAATCCTGGCGGGGGGCCGCCCCGCCCACATCACCTTCACACCCACACCTGGCGCAGCCTCCACCCCCTCCGAAGGCGCCATCGGGGCGAGCTTCCTGAGTGGACGCCGCTACACCTGCCGGGTCCAGCTGCCGGACCGGGACACGACCCTCCTCCTGCAGGCCGACAGCCCAGGTGGCTCCAGTGAACCAGCCCTCCTGACGCTGCAGCGGAGCTCCAAGGCTCCCCAGGACCTGAAGGTGACCCCTCCCACGGTCACCCTGCTGAGCCCGGCCGGGAAAGCGGTCCTCCAGTCGCCTTCCCTCCTCGTGTCCTTCCGCATCGGTTCCCCACCCGGCCAGCCGGTCACCCTGGTCCGCGCCCTGCTGGATGGCGTCCCCGTCCCCTTCCGCAACATCACCCGCTCCAGTGGGGCCCCCTTCGATTCCGCCCTGGGCTGGGTCAACGGCGAGACCTACCGCTGCCGCATCGAAGTGCCGGGCTGGGACAGCACCCTGATGCTGGTCGCCGACACGGACCATGCCAGCAGTGCCCCGGCGGTCGCGAAGCTCCAGTGGAAGAACCAGCCCACCCCCAATAGCAAGTCCCCCGCCCCTGCCCATGCCGGCCTTCTGCCTGGCGAGGCGCCTCTCGCGGGGGCCTCGGTGGGCACCGACTTCGGCAAGGTGAGAGCGGGTGAGCAGACGACCCGGATTCTCGAGGGCAGCCCCCAGGGAGCGGCGGGCGCCATGGAGGTGGATGCCAAGGGGCGGCTCCGCTGGCGGGATCCGGCGGCCGACTCCGCCCGCAAGGCCACCCCGCGCAACCCAGGCGCGGCCCCGACGGCGACAGCCACCCGACCCGCGCAGCCCGGCCTGCCCAGCGTGCAGATTCTCGCGCCGGGGGATGGCTCCCGGTTCAAGGGCCCGGAGGTCCAGCTCTCCGTGAAGATCGGCGGCACTACCGGCACGGAGGTCACGCGGCTGCAGGTCTTCGTGGATGGCGCTCCCGTCGAGGTCGTAACCCAGTCCCCCGCAGGGACCGCCCTCACCCCGCCCTACCCCGTCAGCCAGGTGCTCAAGCTCAGCCTGCCTCTCCCGCCGCGGGACTGCCAGGTCTCGGTGCAGCCCGAAGGCACCGCCGGACCTGGCAAACCCTCGCTGCTCCGGCTCAAGTTCGAAGGGGCCAGCACCCCGGCGGTGGCGACCCGCGGCTCGGTGGTCCAGGCAGCGAAGCCCCGGATCTCGATCCTCGAGCCCCAGCACAATGCCTTCATCCGAACCAACGTGGTGCAGCTTGGGGTCCGGGTGACCGGCGATCCCAAGAACCCGCCTCCGGCCATCCGGATCCTTGTGGACGCCCAGGAGGTGAAGGCCGAGAAAGTCGCGCCACCCGGGCCACCTCCCGAAGCGACGCCAGGCGCCGGCACTCGGGGCCCGGCCGAAGAAACCCAGTATTTCAGCCTGACCCTGCCCTCCAAGGACTGCACGGTCATGGCCTATGCCGAGACGCCCTACGCCACCAGCGATCCCTCCCTGGTGAAGCTGCGCTGGGAGACACCCGCGAAGGCCTCCACCGCCGCCTCGGCAGGCCCGCCCACCCTCTACCTCCTGGCCGTGGGCGTGAGCAACTACAAGGACAAGAACATCACCCTCACCTATCCCTCGAAGGACGCCAAGGACTTCGCGGAGGCCATGAGCCTGCAGAAGGGCAAGCTCTATCGGGATGTGGTCGTCAGGGTGCGCACCGATGAGCAGGCCACCCGCGACAACATCATGGACGACCTGGAGTGGATCCAGCGGCAGGCCACCCAGCGGGACATGGTCATCGTGTTCCTGGCGGGTCACGGCATCAACGACGCCGTGACCGGGAACTACTACTACCTGCCCTACGATGCCAGCATCGAGGCCGTGAAGCGGACCATGATCCCGGGCTCGGAGATCCACTCCACGCTGGCGCGGCTCACCGGCACCCGCGTTCTGTTCATGGACACGTGTCACGCCGGGAATGTCACCGGGACCGCCATGCGGGGCGTGCCCGACCTGCGGCAGTTCCTCCAGGACCTCAAGGATGGGGGGCAGGGACTGGTGGTCATCACCTCCTCCCGACCTGGCCAGAAGTCCCAGGAGCACCCCGCCTGGAACAACGGCGCCTTCACCAAGGCCCTGGTGGAAGGCCTGAAGGGCAAGGCCCAGAAGGACCGGCAGGGCTTCATCACCTTCACCGCGCTGGATGCCTACATCACCCAGCGGGTCAAGGAACTGACCAAGGGAACCCAGGCTCCTGCCACCCAGAAGAGCACCGAGGTCTCTGATTTCCCCTTGGCCTTCTCGGAGCTCTGATCGCCAAAGGCCTGCCCATCCCCCGGCTCTTCATCCGGAACGAGCCCCCGCACGGCGTCTCTCTCGCGCTAATCTGGCAGGACCATACCCATTACGGCGCGAGCCGAGATCCCAAGGAAGAGGCATGACTGCTGCGGCCTTCGTAGTCACCATCCACACGCCAGGCGGAGTGCCCCCCAGGACTCAGGCCATCCTCAAGCCACGCACGGTGATCGGCCGCGTGAATGGGGACATCCTGCTGCAGGATCCACGCTGCTCGTCCACCCATGCGGAGCTGCTCCTGGAAGGGATGACCCTGCGCATCCGGGATCTCGGCAGCACCAACGGCACCCTGCTGGATGGGAAGCCCGTGACCGACCAGGTCTGGCTGCCCGGGACCAAGGTCCAGATCGGCGGTCATGAGCTGACGCTCGAGGACCTGAGTGCCGCCCCGCTGCTGGGCCCCAAGGGCACCCTGGTCGTGGACAAGGAGGTCATGGCCGCGGCCGAGCCGTCCTACTTCCTGATCCTCCATGCGCCGGACCAGCCCCCCCGCACCGAAGAGATCTTCCGGGCCCGCACGGTGATCGGCCGGATGGAGGGGGACATCGTCCTGCCGGATGTCCGGTGCTCCTCGACCCACGCGGAGATCCTCTTCGACGGTGCCCAGGTGCGACTGAAGGATCTGGGCAGCACCAACGGAACCAAACATGGCCAGGAGCGCATCACGGAGTGGCTCTGGCAGCCCGGCGACATCCTGGAGATCGCCTCCTTCAAGCTGGAGCTGCGGGAGATCCGCACGAGGACCCAGGCCGCGCCGGCTGCAGCGCTCTCCCCGGCCACCGGAGCAGCCTCCGCGGCAGCCCCAGCCAAGCCAAAGGGGACGACCCCACGGGCCCTCGCCCTTCGGGGTGCCGCCCTGGTGGGGCTCTGTGGGCTGGTCGGGTGGGGACTCACGAAGGCACTCGGCTGGGAGCTCCCAGGTCTCCCGGGGAGCGGCAACGCCATTCTCTCGGAGACCCGGGAGGCGACCGTCCAGTTCGTCTGGTATTCGGGACAGTCCGGCGCCAACGCCACCGGGGGGACTGCCCCCGCCCGCATCCGCGTGAGCCCCAACCGGACCGGAACCGTCTCCGTCGGCGTTTCCGAGGAGTTCGCCGGGGGCGGGGGGAACCAGTGGCGCACCGCCGTCTGGTTGGCCGCCTTCAACGCGACCCGGACCCTGGGAGCCTCCATCTCGGACTGCGAGTTCAATGTCCACGTGTCCGGGCATACGGACGGTCCTTCCGCCGGCATGCTGACCACCTCCGCGATGCTGGCCCTCCTGAGGGGGAAGACCATCCCCCAGGACACCACCATGACCGGGACCATCAACCCGGACGGCACCGCCGGACCCGTGACCGGCATCGTCCAGAAGATGGAGGGGGCCAAGCAGGCGGGCATCAAGCGCTTCGGCTTCCCCTTGGGCTGCCGCAACCACAAGGACCCGAAGACCGGGCAGGATGTGGACCTCCTGCTGGTGGGGCAGAAGCTGGGCCTGGAGGTCAAGGAGATCGGGGACATCCACGAGGCCTACGAGTTCCTCACCCGGGACAAGCTGCCCCGCACCGAGCCCATCGCCGAGGCTGAGATGGAGCCGGCTCTGGCGACCCAGACCCTCCTCCGC
>CAIRAS010000187.1 GCA_903876615.1 uncultured Holophagaceae bacterium | reverse complement strand
CGTCGACGACGGAGCCGTTGTAGCCGGTATAGGTGTTCCCCGGAGTCCCCCAGTAGCTGGCGGCGCCCGAGCTTCCGGACGCGCCGTAGCCGCCCTGGGCGTTCATCCCCTGCATGCTGCTCAGGTTGTTCATCATGTTGTAGTTCGTCCACTGGGTGCCCAGGTTGTTCAGCGTGCCGGTCATCATGTTGCCGTTCGCCAGGTAGCCCGCAGCCTGGCCGTTGGCGGCGTTCATGGTGTTGCTGCCGATCTGGTTCGCCGTGTTCATCCCGCTCTGCCCGACCTGCGCCCCGGCGTTCTGCCCGAGGCCGGCGATGCTCATCAGGTTCCCCACGTTGGCCTGGTAGCGGTTGAAGGCGCCCTGGTAGGCCTGGGAGCCCAGCCCCTGGCTATAGTTCTCCAGGGCCCCCATGGTGCTGCCAGCCATCAGGCCGCCGCGGTTGGCAGTCTGCCGGTTGATGGTGTCCTGGCCCTGCTTGAGCTGGAAGGCCAGCCCGGGGTCCGAGTATTGGTCGTATTGGAACCCGTTGGCGGTCATGTCGCCCAGCTGCCCAATGGCCTTATTCCGGGCATCCATCATCGGCTGGTTGTCAGCCCGATTCTGCTGGTACATGTTCCATTGGGTATCATTCGACTGCTGCGCCCCCTGCTGCTGGGCGGCGATGGCCTTGTTCGTGTTGTTGGTGCTGACGACGGCGCCGAGAACAGCGGCCCCAGCAACGGCAGTGATTACGCCCGACATATGGCCCCCTTGATTCCAGAAAGAGCGAGAGTTTCCCGATAATCCGTGGTGATTTCCTCGCCTTCGCGGATCTGCGCCAGCGCAATGAGTGAAATTGTTCCGTTGTCCATATTCATCCGACCATTCGGGCTTGGGCTGTGGTTTGTGTATCGCCCCAGCTGGCTGCGCATGCCGTCCACTCGGGCGGGGCCCACTAGCTCGCCAGGCGCGAAGTCCCGGGTGGCGATGACGCCCACGCCGTGGATCCGCGAGGGCCCGACGACCACGCCATCGATGACCAGGTCGTGCCGGTCGGCCTCGATCTGGCTCTGTGCCCAGGCGGTCTCATGGGTGATCCCGACCTCGGCCAGCATCCGAAAGTAGTCCACGCGCTCGGGGACTTCCCGCCCCGTATGGAAGTCCAGGGGGCTGCCCTCGTCCTCGAAGAGGATGCCCTCCAGGCGGTCCAGGTCGGTCTCCTGCGCGGCGTGCACGGTGATCCAGAGGGTGTCCTCGTGGGCGTGGCCTATCTGCTTGATCCCCGCCTTGCCCCGGAACACATGGTGCCCAGCCAGACGCTTCATGCCGTTCTCGGTGAGCACGGTGATGTCGCCGTAGACCATGATCTGCAGGTCGTCCTGCCGGTGGACCTTCCCGGTGAGCCGGACGCCCTTGGGAATGAGGATGGACCGGGCGTAGAGCCCCTGGGCGAAGACGTGGGTGGGTTCAATCTCCACCTGCGGCAGCTGGCGCATGACGCCCTCGGCAGCCAGGATCGCCCCGCGGATCTCCTCGGGGGTGTGTTCCTGGACGCCATAGCCGGCGGTGCTGACGTGGTGCGTGAT
>CAIRAS010000186.1 GCA_903876615.1 uncultured Holophagaceae bacterium | reverse complement strand
CGATGGGCAGGGTGCGGACGAGGCGCTTGCAGCTGTTGCAGAGCAGGGTGAAGTTGTCCGGCTGCTCGAAGTGGTACTTGAAGCCCGGATCCTCGTCCACCTTCTCCATGTGTCCAAAGTGGTATTCGGCGATGCGCACGCTCTGGGGGGCGGTCAGATCGGCGCCGCAGTGGGTGCAGGAGATGGCGGCCATGCTTGCTCCTCGGGAAGGCTGGGGATCAGGAAAGGAAGAATTTCCAGAGCACCCAGCTTAACAGAGCCAGGGCGGCGAGGCCGACGAAGACCCGCAGCAGCACCTTTCCGAGCTGATATGCGACATAGATCACGAAGAGGGTCACGGCGGCGGCGAGGAGCAGCTGGAGGTTGGTCACGAGCGCCTCCCCTGGGGATCCCACGGGAAGAAGCCGTTGCCGCTCTTGAGACCCAGGGAGCCTTCCCCGGCCTTCGACAGCAGGATCCCGGGGGGGCGGAAGCGGGCCTCCCCCGCCTCGGCCAGCCCTTCGGCAATGCGCAGGCGGAGGTCGAGTCCGATGCGGTCCGACAGCTCCAGGGGACCCACCGGATGGCCGTAGCCGAGCGTCATGAGGGCGTCCAGATCCTCGGCCGTGGCCACCCCGTCCTCCAGGAGCCGCATGGCCTCCAGGCCCTGGGCCAGGGCCATGCGGGCCGCGGCGAAGCCCGGCTGGTCCCGGACCTGCACGACCCGCTTGCGGAGGGCGTGGCCCAGGGCGCGGGTCCGCGCCACCAGCAGCTCCGGCGTGCCGGGCGCCACGCCCATCTCCACCACGGCCATCCGGGGGACGGGTACGAACAGGTGGAACCCCACAAGTCGGTTCGGCAGGCCCGCGGCCAAGGCCAGGCCGGAGATCCGCAGGGACGAGGTCCCCGAGAGCAGCAGGAGCTCCAGGGCGCCCCAGCCCGCGGCAGCGGCCAGGGCAGGGCCCTTGATCATGGGGTCTTCGGGAAGGGCCTCCAGCAGGGCGCTAACGCCCTCCAGTGCCTCGCGGGCAAAGGTCTGGGCCGTGAGGCGCTCTTCCGCTTCCCGACGTGCCTCGGGGCTCAGGCGCCCCTTGGCGACAGCCTGGTCCCAGCGGCGCTGGATTGTCTGGCGCCCTGCTTCGGCGTGGTGCTGGTTCCGTCCCAGCAGGCGCGTCTCCAGGCCGCACTCGGCGGCCCACTGGGCCAGGGATAGCCCCAGGGTGCCGGGTCCGAGAATCGCGAGGGGGCCTTCGGTCATGGATTTGAGTCTCCTCCCGCTATGATGAACGGAAAGGGCCTCCTTGACGTCACCCCAACCAGTCCAATCCCCTGGGCCTTCCTGCGCCATGCTCATCGACTACGCCGCCATCACGCATCCGGGCAAGGTCCGGAAGAACAACGAGGACGCTTACCTGCTGAGCGCGCTGGATGGCGATGAGCCCATCATCAATGAGCCCATCCGCCCCCTGAAGGTGGGGGAACCGGGCCTGCTCGTGGCGGTGGCTGACGGCATGGGCGGCGCCGCGGCGGGCGAGGTGGCCAGCCATGAGGGTCTGGCGGCGGTCTCGCTCTTCCTCTTCGGCCACTGGGGCCAGCTTGGGGCCGCTGCCCGGCAGGAGCTGCTGCTCGTACAGGCCCTCCGGACGGCTGTCACCCAGGCCAGCGCCGCCGTCCTGCGCTATTCCGACGACGACCGCACCGTGCGGGGCATGGGTTCGACCCTCACGGCGGCCGTGCTCTGGAACGGCTGCGCCTACCTGGCCCAGATCGGCGATTCCCGGGCCTACCTCGTGCGAGGGGGGCAGCTGCACCAGCTCACTGAGGACCAGACCCTGGTCAACGACCTCGTGGCCCAGGGCACGCTCACCGTTGAACAGGCCCGCGTCCATCCCCAGCGCAACATGATCACCCAGGCCCTGGGCTCGCCCCAGGCGCTGCGGGTGGCGGTCGCCCGGCTACCCCTTCGTCAGGGCGACCAGCTGCTTTTATGCTCCGATGGCCTCCACGGCGAGGTGCCCAACCATCAGCTGCTCGACCTGCTGAGCCGGGGGGAGCAGCCTCGGCAGGGCCTCGACCTGCTGGTGGAAGCGGCCCTTGCCTCGGGTGGCCGCGACAACATCACGGGTGTTCTGCTCTCGCTCCCGGATCCGGCCCTGCCGCTTCCGAAACCGGGGGAGTCCTCCGGCCTCAAACACCTGGATCCGGACCGAGCCAAGCGCGGGCTCTGGGACCGGGTCTGTGCTTTTTTCAGGGGCGGTGCATCATGAGCATCCTGCAGGGGACGGTGTCCCTCAAACGCTTTCTGGTCATGGGGCCGGTGCCCGACGAGAAGGACCTCCAGGCCGGTCTGGAGCAGGATCAGTTCCGCACCTTCACGGACGGACTCGAGGAAGAGCGCGTCGGCTGGTGCGACTGGCGGAACCCGCTGATCACGCCGCCGGACGAGAACTGGGTCGGCCAGGAGCGCTTCGCGGTGTTCGCCCTGCGCATCGACACGCGGCGGGTGCCGTCCACGCTGCTGAAAGCCCACGTGGACCTGCGGCTCCAGGCCCTCCAGAAGGAGCGGGACCTCACCTTTGTCGGCAAAGAGGCCCGGATCTCCCTCGCGGATGAAGTGAAGGTCGAGCTGCTGCGCAAGGTCCTGCCCACCCCCAAGGTGGTAGAAGTGGCCTGGGACCTGAAGGGCGGCATCCTCTGGACCACCGCCTCCTCCGCGAAGGCGCAGGGCATCCTGTCGAGCCTGTTCATCAAGTCCTTCGGCTGTGAGATCCATCCCCTGGCGCCCCTGGTGCTGTCGGGCCGGCTCTGTCCGGACCTGTCCGTGGAAGCGTTGATGGCCCTGGATCCGCTGGATCTCGAACTCGAGGAGGCCTGAGGTGAAGCCTCTAGAGCTATTGGAACAGGGCCGCTTCCTGGGGGAGGAGTTCCTCCTCTGGCTGTGGATGCGCAGCATGACCGAAGGCGGCGCCAGCGGCGAGGCGGGCGCCGGCTCCGGCTGCTTCGTGGATGACGCCATCCAGCTGGCCTCCGAGCGCGGCGAGGTCAAGGAGATCTCCCTGCGCAAAGGCAACCCCTCCGAGAGCCGGGAAGCCTTCGAGGCCCTCAGCCGGGGCATGCGCCCAGCCAAGATGAAGCTCCGGATCCTCTCGGGTGACCTGGAGTGGGTGTTCACCATCAACGCGGCCACCCTCGACATGGGCACGCTGAAGCTGCCCGCCAGCACCGGCAAGGCCCCCCACGAGCGGCTCCACGACCGACTCTTCCTCCTGGAGGAGGGCGCCGGCCACCTGGAGCGCCGCCTGAAGCTGTTCCTCCGGGAGCGCTCCGGGGAGCCCGCAGCCCTGCAGGAACAGCTGCGGGCCTGGGTCCTGGCTGGACGCTCGGGCGAATCCCTGACCGCGGACGAGGCCGGAAGCGAGGCGCCGTGGGAGGCCTGAGCCTCCTGCTCCTGCCCGCCCTCTTCGCCGCTCCCGCGGCGCAGGAACCCCCGCCCGTGCTGGCCCAGGCCCGCACCCCCGAGGGGCGCGCCATCCTGCTGCGGCTGCAGTTCCGGAGGGGCCTGAGTGTCGAAGGCAAGGCGCTGCCCCGGGCCTTCCTGGCGAAGGGCGCGGACGCCAGCGGCTGGGTCGCCTTCGAGTCCCTCAGCCCCGAGGGCAAGCGCTGGTCCCTGGCGGCCCTGTTCCCCCAGGATCAGTGGCGCCCGGACGAAGTTCGCCACCGGGTCAGCCACCCTGACGTCGAGTCCGTGTGGACCCTCGCGGCCCTCTTCACCGGACACGGCCAGAACTACGACCGCCTCATGGCCGAGAACCTCGAGCTGCCCGAGAAGCTGCGGGAAGGAGACCTCTGGCGCATCCCGCGGAGCCTCCTCTCGGCGGATCTCGGCGGGCCTGGACGAACCCCCGACCGCTCCCAGCCGGAAGATGCCCTCGATGACGAGGCCCGCGTCGCGGCCTACCGGGCGCTGCTCTCCTTCAGCGAGGACGGCCTCGGCAAGTACGCGGCCTACCGCCTCCGCAAGGGCGAGGCGCTCTATTCCAGCGTGGTCATCCGCTACACCGACCGCGTGGACCCCAAGGGCGTGAGCGAGCTGGCGGACCTCATCGCCCGCCGCAGCGGCATCGACGACGTCCGCAGCATCCAGCCGGGCCAGCTCATCAAGATCCCGCTGGCCTACCTGGCCGACCCCTTCCAGTCCGAGGGCAGCTCCGAGCTCGCCGAGGAACGGGAGGTCCGCGCCGAGGTGCGGCGCACCGTCCGCGTGGACGCGGGACCCAAGCTCAAGGGCGTCTGCATCGTCCTCGACGCGGGCCACGGCGGCGTGGATCCGGGGGCCCGGGCCAATGGCATCTGGGAATCGGACTTCGTCTACGACATCGCCATGCGGGTGCGCCGCCTCCTGGAGCAGGAGACGGACGCCCAGGTGAGCAGCACCATCCGCTACCCGGGCCTCGGGTTCCGGAACCGCGAAGAGATCCGCACCCCCAGCCGGGCGGCGGAGATCCTCACCACGCCGCCCTTTGCGGTGGACGGAGAGAGTCCCTCGGCCGTGAGCGTCCACCTGCGCTGGGTGCTGTCCAACGACCTCTTCGCCAGCTTCCGGAAGGCCCACGGCGATGCCCAGAAGACCCTCTTCCTGAGCTTCCATGCCGACAGCCTGCACCCCTCGGCCCGGGGCTCGATGCTCTACGTGCCGGGCGCGGCCCTGGTGCCCTCCAGCTTCGGCCTGGGCGGCCGTTCGATGGGGAACGTGGCCGAAGGCAAGCGCTCGGGCCGGGTCACGTTCTCCGGCAAGGAGAAGCTGCAGGGCGAGGCGCGCAGCCGCCAGTTCTCGGAGGCCTTGCTGAAGGCCCTGGAGCAGGACCGCATCCCCATCCACGCCAACCGGCCCATCCGGAACGTCATCCACCGGAGCGGCGGGAAGTGGGTGCCGGCGGTCATCCGCTACAGCACCGGCGCCACCAAGGTGCTCATCGAGGTGG
>CAIRAS010000185.1 GCA_903876615.1 uncultured Holophagaceae bacterium | reverse complement strand
TTCGCCCGCTGGGGCGGGCAGACCACCTACACCGTGGCGGGCCTCACCCTGGGCCTGGCGCTGCTGCTGGCCCTGACCCTGAAACCCAAGGAAGCCTGATGATCCTTCTCGACGGCTGCTCCCTCACGGCACCCCTGCTCGCTCGCATCGCCGCCGGCGAGGGCGTCGTCCTGGATGAGCAGGCCCTGGCCCGGGTGGCGGCGAATCGCGCGGTGGTGGACCAGATCGTGGCCGAGGACCGCACGGTCTACGGCATCAACACCGGTTTCGGCCAGTTCGCCACGGTGGTCATTCCCCACGATCAGCTCCGGCTGCTCCAGCTCAACCTGCTGCGCAGCCACGCAGCCGGGGTGGGCGAGCCCCTGCCCGCGGACCAGACCCGGGCCCTCATGGCCGCCCGGATCAACTGCCTGCTGAAGGCCCACAGCGGCATCCGCCCCGAGCCCATCCGCCTCCTGGCCGACTGCCTCAATCAAGGCGTCCTGCCCGTGGTGCCCTGCCAGGGCAGCGTGGGTGCCAGCGGGGACCTGGCCCCCCTGGCGCACATGGCCCTGCTGCTGGTGGGCGAAGGCCTGGCCTGGGTATCTGGCCGTCAGCTGCCCGGCGGCGAGGCCCTGGCCCAGGCGGGCCTCAGCCCCGTGGTCCTGGAGGCCAAGGAGGGCCTGGCCCTCATCAACGGCACCCAGCTCATCACCGCCCTGGGCAACCTGGCAGCAGAGAAGTTCACCCGCCTGGCGGGTCTGGCGGACGAGATCGCGGGGCTCAGCCTGGAGGCCCTGCGGGGCACCCGCGCTGCCTTCGATCCCCGGATCCACGCCGCCCGGCCCCATCCCGGGCAGATCGCTGTCGCGGCGCACATGCGCGAGCTGCTGGGCCCCGGCAGCGCCATCTCTGACAGCCACCAGGACTGCCACCGGGTCCAGGACGCCTACAGCCTGCGCTGTATCCCCCAGGTGCACGGCGTGACCCGGGACGCGCTGGGCTTCGCCGGCGCCATCCTGGAGCGGGAGCTGAACGCCGCCACGGACAATCCCATGATCTTCACGGACACCGCGGAGTCCCGGTCCGGCGGTAACTTCCACGGCCAGTACCCGGCCTTCGCCTGCGACCTGCTCGCCATCGCGGCCGCGGACCTGGCCAGCATCTCGGAGCGCCGCCAGGAGCGCCTGGTGAACCCCGCCTACAGCGACCTGCCGGCCTTCCTCACCCAGAATGGCGGCCTCGAGTCGGGCTTCATGATGGCCCACGTCACCTCGGCGGCCCTGGTCAGCGAGATGAAGGGTCTGGCCAACCCGGCCTGCGTGGACAGCATCCCCACCAGCGCGGGCAAGGAGGACCACGTCAGCATGGGCCCCATCGCCGCCCGGAAGCTGCTGAGGTCCGTGGACGCCCTCGAGCAGGTGCTGGCCATCGAGGCCCGCATGGCCCTGGAGGGCATCCGCATCCTCGGGCTGGCGCCAGGGCAGGGTCTGCAGCCCCTGCTCCGGACCCTAGAGAAGGCTTGCGCCCCCTGGCACGATCGCGCCATGTTTGTGGAGATCAACGCTTCCCTCCAAGCCCTCCGGACCCACCTGGACTCTGCTCCATGACCCTGCCCCTCCCCTGGCGAACCGCCTGTGAACAGGCGCTGCGACGTTTCTCCGACGCCGACGCGATCCGCTTCTGGGGCATCGGCCATGAGGTGGATGGCAGCTATCAGCCCATCTTCAACTACCGGTTCGAGCACACTTACGCGGCGGTGCTCCTGACCCGCTGGCTGGCGCCCGAGGTGGGCGCGGACCCGGAGGTGGTGGAGTGCGCCGCCTGGCTCCACGACGTGGCCAAGCGCCTGCAGGCGCCCCACACTCGGGACTCGCATGCCCAGGAGGCCTCGGCCCTGGTGCCGGAGCTGCTGGCGGGCACAGACTTCCCGCCGGAGAAGATCCCGGCGGTCCGCCACGCCATCGAGCACCACGTGGGGCTCAGCCTCGCCGCACCCCTGGAGCCCGTGGAGACCGCCTGCCTCTGGGACTGCGACAAGCTCAGCAAGATCGGCGCTGCCAGCCTGATCCACTTCGGCTGCATCAGCGGCGCCTTCCAGCCCATCACCACCGCGGAGATCCTCCGGCGCGGCGAGTCTTGGCTGGGCCTGGCCCGGAAGATCACCGCCAGCTTCACCACCAAGCCTGCCCAGGAGGAGGGGCAGCGGCGCCTCGCCTTCCTCGAGGCGCACTACGCCCAGCTGCGGCGGGAGTGGTCGGATCCCCCGGAAAGGACGCCGGCATGAAGGACTTCCCCCGCCTTGCTCAGACCATGAGCGTCGCCCTCAAGGCGCTGCAGATGTACACGGAGTCCCATCCGCGCACCCAGGAGGCCGCTGCCATCGCGCATGCCACCCTCGACCTCTGGTTCAGCGACCACCCCAAGCTCCAGTTCGTGGTGACCGGGACCAAGGTCTTCGTGGACGGCGAGTTGCAGGAGACCCGCAGCCCCCATGTGAAGGGCCTGGCCAAGCTGGTGGCCGAGCGCAGCATCAGCGGCTTCACCTTCGAGCGCGGCGTGACCCCGGCTGAGTATCTGGTCTTCCTGGCCGGTCTCGGCACCCGGCCCCAGCTCCTCGAGGAGCAGGGTGGCTTCGAGGCCGTGCTCCGCACCGCGGGCGTCCTGCACATCAAGGTGGCACAGACGCGGTATCAGGAAATCAGCGAAGGCGAACAGGCCGGCAGCGGGGACAACGCTCCGGCCCTGAATCCCGCCGCGCCAGCTCAAGGCTCGGTCGCCCCCGGGGACCTTGTGAAGTTCCTCCGGGAAGCCCTCATGCTTTCGATCACCCAGGGCACCAGCGCGGCCGGCGCCGGCGGCGCTCAGGGCCTGCAGGCGGGGCAGGCGCCTGGCGTCGGCAGCGGCACCGGGGGCGGCCGGGGCTCGGACGCGGGCCAGGGCGCCGACCGTGGTCGCGGCAAGGGGGGTGGCCAGGGTGCCGAGGAAGGGCGCGGCGTGGACAGCGCCGCCAAGGGCAGCACGGGCGGTCAAGACGCCACGGGCGGTCAGGGCAGCGCGGATGGCCAGGGCGAGCCGGACCCGGGTCCTTTGCCGGGCTTCGGCCCCGCGGATCTCAGCGGCCTCGGCCCCGTCGGCCGGGAGCTGGGCCTCGGTGAGGGCATGCCGAGCCCGCCCCGCATGGGCGTGCTCCGCCAGATCCTCATGGACCTGCCGCCTGCCGTCCAGCTGAGCCTGCTCGCCAGCCTGGCAACCCTGCCCGACCATCCAGCGGGTCTGTCCCTGGGCATCCGGGCACTGGCCGGTGAAGTGCTGGCTTCCGCCACCAGCCAGGCCCTGTCCGAAGGCATCTCCTGGGCCCAGCTCCAGGGCCCCATCAAGGAGGTGCTGAGGCACTTCCCGGAGCGGGGGAGCCTGGTCCGGGCGCTCACGGCGCGCCTGAAGACCTCGGGCCAGGACGCCAGCCAGGCGGAGCTCCTCCTGCGCCTCCTGGAATGGGAGGAGATGAGCCTGGAGGCCAAGCTCGTCAAGGTGCTCGAGGAGGGCTTCTTCTTCGAACTCACCCTCGAGGAGCGCCTAGCGCTGCTCCGCGAGCTGCTGGACCTGCGTCGCTTCGACGAGTTCCACAGCATCCAGGACGTGATGATCGAGACCCTCCGGAGCGAGCAGCCGGGCCAGCGCCTGAAGGCCTCCCAGACCCTGGCCGGCGTGGCCCACTGGGTCGAGGACCCTGGCCTTCCCCCCGATGCTGAAGGTGCCCTCCTGGAGGCCCTGCGGGCCCACTTCGCCTGGGAGCCTGAATCCCTGTTGCTGCGCGGAACCACCCAGGCCCTGGAATCGATCCTCACGGCCCTCGTCCACCGCGGAGAGCTCCTCGCGATCATCTCGGAGCTGCGGGAACTCGGGAACCTCTGTGCCTTCCACAGCGAAGATCAGCCCTGGCGCAAGGAGGCCCTCGGCCACCTCACCACGGCACTGGTCCGGCCCCAGCTCATGGACGCGGCCATCGACCGGACCTTCGCCCAGGACCGTAAACTGGTGGCTGAAGGTGTCCACCCCTATCTGGCATTCCTGGGCGCCCCCATGGCCCGGCACCTGGTGGAGCGCCTGGGCGCCGAGGACGATCGGACCCGGCGGGGACGCCTGGTGGAGGCGGTCCGCAGCCTGGGACCGGTGGCCCTCCCCGCCCTCCTGGATGCCCTGCAAGCCCCGGCCTGGTATCTGGTGCGCAACGCCCTCACCCTGCTGCCCGAGGTGGCCGACGGCGATCAGGCTCCCTTCGTCACGCCCCTGCTGCGCCATCCGGAACCCCGCGTGCGTCGCACGGCCGTGCGGGCCCTCTGGAAGCTGGCTGGTCCCGGGGCAGAGCATGCCCTGCTCGCGCGAATGAAGGACACCGACGCCGAGACCCTGCACGAGATCCTCTTCGTCCTCGGGCAGCTGCGCTCCGAGTCCTGCCTGGGTCCGGTCACCGACCTGGCCAAGGACAAGCGGGTGGTGGAACGGCTCCGCATCCTGGCCCTGGAGACCCTGGGCCAGATCGGCAGCCCCAAGAGCATCCCGATCTTCCTGGAGTGCCTGCGGAGGAAGGGCTTCTTCACCAGCGGCGAGGCGCCGGCCATCCGGTTGGCCTCGGCCAAGGGCTTGGCCGCCCTGCAGACACCTGAGGCCCTTGCTGCCCTCAAGCGAGTGGTGGAAGGCGAGCCCCGGGGCGCCGAGCGCGACACCCTGCGCCAGCTCCTGGACCAGCAGGCGCGGCCGTGACCGAGGTCCAGGCCCATCCGGACCCCCGCCAGCTGCTGGAGGCCTTCGAGGCCTTCACGGCGGCCTCTGAGCACCTCCAGACCCGCTACGAGGCCCTGCAGGCCCAGCTGGGCCAGCTCCAGGGCGAGCTGCAGACCGTGATCGAGGCCGTCCCCTTCGCCATCTGGGTACTGGCCGAGGACGGCTCGCTGCGCTTCACGAACCGACCCCAGGGCCTCGAGGGGCGGTTCCTCCAGGATGCGGCCCCCTGGGAGCCCGGCAGCCCCAGCGGCCAGCGGCGCTTCCAGACCACCAGCGGCCGGGAAGTGATCTTCGAGGAGGAGCGCCGCTCGGCCCCCCACGGCGGCACCATCGTCACCCTGCGGGACGTCACCGAGGCCGTGCTCAAGGCCCAGCAGGCCACCCGGGAGGACCGTCTGGCGGCCATGGGGCGCATGGCGGCGGAGCTGGCCCACGAGATCAGGAACCCCCTGGGCAGCCTGGCGCTCTTCTCCGGCATGCTCGTGGAGGATCTGGCCGAGCAGGCCGGTCCCCTGGAGCTCGCCCGCAAGATGCAGGAAGGTGTGGGCCGCCTGAACCGGCTGGTGGGCAATACCCTGGCCTTCAGCCGGGACCTCCAGCCCAAGGATGGCGTCGTGGCCCTGCGGACCTTCTGGGAGGACGCCCTGCGCAGCGCCACCCTGGCCGAGGCGGTGCCCTGGGACAACCAGATCCCGCCGCAGGCGGCCTGGCGGGGCGACCCGGAGCTGCTGCGGCAGGTCGCGCAGAACCTGCTCCAGAACGCCACCCGGGCCCTGGAGGACATGGCCTCCCCCCGCCTGGTGCTGGCAGCCATGGAGGAAGAGCTCGAGGGCCGGCCCTGCTGGCACCTGACCCTCTCCGACAACGGCTGCGGCATCCCCCAGGAGGCCCTGGCCAAGGTCTTCGATCCCTTCTTCAGTACCTTCGGCGGCGGCACGGGCCTGGGCCTGGCTGTCTGCCACCGAATCATCGTGGCCCACGGGGGTCTGCTCTTCATCGAGAGCCAGGTGGGGCGCGGCACCACCGTGCACCTGAGGCTCACCGCCCCTCCCATGGCGTGACGGGCGGCGCTGTTACCATGGGTTCCTGACTGGAGCACCCATGCCGCTGGCCCACCTCAACCCCGGAAGGCAGGCCCCGGAGATCGTGAACGCGGTCATCGAGATCCCCACAGGCTCGCGCATCAAGTACGAGATCGACCACCACACCGGCCTGGTGCATGTGGACCGGGTGCTGTTCTCCCCCTTCCACTACCCCGCGGAGTACGGCTTCATCCCCGGCACCCTGGCCGAGGACGGCGACCCCGCCGACATCCTGGTGCTCATCAACGGCTCGACCTACCCCGGCGTGGTCATCCGCGCCCGGCCCATCGGCCTGCTGCGCATGACGGACGAGAACGGCAAGGATGCGAAGATCCTGGCCGTGGCCTGCGACGACCCCACCTACAGCCACGTCAGCTCGCGCAGCGACCTGCCGCCGCACTTCCTGCTCGAGGTGGAGCACTTCTTCCTGACCTACAAGGACCTCGAGCGCAAGACCGTGACCAGCGAC
>CAIRAS010000184.1 GCA_903876615.1 uncultured Holophagaceae bacterium | reverse complement strand
GGCTCTTCAGGCCCGCGGCCTCGCGGCCCAGGTTCTCGCGGATGGCGATGAACTCCATCTCGGGCGTCACAATGCCCTGCTTGGCGTAGTGCATCTGCGACACATTCCGGCCGGCCTTGGCCCGCAGGGGCTTGCGGTCGGCGTGGAAGCGGATGGCGTCCAGGTCCTGATCCCGCTCCCGCAGCTTGCGGTAGAGGCTGGTGGCGCCCGGCAGCTCCTCCACATCACCGCGGCCCAGGATCCAGTCCTGGCGCAGAGGCTGCAGGCCCTTGGCCACGTCAATGGTGACGGCGGGGTCCGTGTAGGGGCCGGAGGTGTCGTAGAGCACCACGGGCTCGTTGGGGGTGAGCTGGCCCTGGAAGTCGCGGGTGGGGCTGAGGCTGATCTCGCGGAAGGGCACCTGCACGCCGGGCAGCTTGCCGGCCACATGGATCTTGCGGGAGGCGGGGAAGGGCTTGAGGCAAGCGGCCAGAGCGGTCCCGGCGACGGGAGTCTGGGCGGGATCGGACTGCATGGTCATGAAAACTCCGGACTTGAGAAAATTCGGGCCGGGATAGACCCCGCAATCAGCAAGTTTATCGCGCCCGGCAGGCTGGACGAATTCAAAGATTGCCCCTGACCCGCCGATAGATCGGACACGGAGCCCTGCCATGCCCGAATATCCCCAGGACAACCAAGCCATCCCTGACCAGTTGATGCAGATCGCTGCAGAGCAGGAAGGAGGTGCAGGGCGGGTGCTGGACCAGATCGAGGTCGCCCAGCACAGCTTCGAGGAGATCCAGACCCTGGCCAAGGAGTGCCAGGACATCCTGCGAGTGCTCATGCCACCCTCGGGGGACCTGGAAGCCCTCACGGGGAAGCTGGAGCAGATCGGCTTCCACGCGGACAACGGCGCCTACAACATCCAGGGCGCCTTCGACCTCTACCAGTACCAGGACATCGTGCGCCAGAAGCTCGAGCGCGTGGGCCGCAGCCTCATCGAGGTCTCCCACTACGTGCTGGCGAGCCTGCAACCCACCAGCGAGCACCTGCCCAAGATGGCTCCCTCCGGGCGGGACATCCTGAGCCGCGAGCCTCAGATGGCCGATGTGATGAAACCCGATGCGGACAGCGTGGTGGCCGAGTTCTTCGCCAAGGCCCTCAAGGAGAAGGCCGCGAAGAAGGCTGGGGAATAGAACTCCAGAGATGCGATAATGGCCCCTGGAGGGACCATGCCCCGTCGCATCCTTATCCCCGGCAGTCTGGCCCTGTGTCTGGTCGCCTCGGCCCAGCCCCAGGAGGACCCGGTTCTGCGGGCCCGCGCTCAGCGCGCCTCGGCCCAGGGCATCGCGGATGGCGACCTGCCCCCGGTGCCCCGCGGCATCGTGGAGCCGCCGCCCCTGCCGCCGCCGGAAGCCCACCTGCGGGACACGGCCAAAGGCAAGAAGGCCAAGGTCAAGAGCAAGAAGGGCAAGGCCAGCACCGCCAAGGGCAAGAACACCAAGAAAGCTCCCGCCAAGGGGAAGGCCAAGTGAAGATTGGAGTCCTGACTTCCGGTGGCGACGCGCCCGGCATGAATGCCGCCATCCGCGCCGTGGTGCGCCAGGCAGACGCCCTGGGGCATGAGACCTGGGGCATCTTCCGCGGCTACCAGGGCCTGTTGGAAGGGGACCTGGAGCCCCTGCCCAGCCGCGCCTGCGCCAACATCCTCCAGCGCGGCGGCACCATCCTGCAGACGGCCCGCTGCCTGGCCTTCCATCAGCCTGAGACCCGAACGGAAGCCGCACGAATCCTCAAGGAAGCCGGCATCGAGGCCCTGGTGGTCATCGGCGGGGATGGCAGCTTCCGCGCGGCGCAGGCCCTCATGCGTGAGCACGGCGTAGCCTGCGCGGGCATCCCGGGCACCATCGACAACGACCTGCCGGGCACGGACCGGACCCTGGGCTTCGACACGGCCCTGAACACCGCCGTGGAAGCCATCGACCGCATCCGGGACACCGCCTCCAGCCACGGCCGGCTGTTCCTGGTGGAGGTCATGGGCCGCAGCTCCGGCATGCTGGCGGTGCACACGGCCCTGGCCTGCGGTGCCGAGGCGGTGCTCTACCCCGAGTCCCCCGAGGACAGCCTCGAGAGCCTGGTGGCCCGCCTGAAGGCCCACTGGGACGCCGGCAAGCGCAGCTCCATCGTGGTGGTGGCCGAGGGCGACACCGTGGGCCGGGCCATGGCCGTGGGCGAGCAGCTCCGGCAGGAGCATGCCCTCGATCT
>CAIRAS010000183.1 GCA_903876615.1 uncultured Holophagaceae bacterium | reverse complement strand
CCTGGGCGACGGCAAGGTCTTCGTCCTGAACCTTGAAGACTGCTACCGGGTGCGCACAGGCGAAACCGGCAGCGCCGCCATCGGGCCGTGAGGATCCTCCCTCCCACAGGGATTCTCATGGAACACCGAAAGGGCACGGAAGGCGGCTTTGCCGTCCTCCGTGCCCTTCTGGTTTAGGGCTTTCATTCGGCGTGGGGAAGATGCCCAGGGGCGCCCCCGCGCCAGGGGTGCTACAACGGAGCCATGAGCGGCCAGGACGACAGCGCAAGCGGGCAGGACTCCAAGGGGGTCTATGCGGCGCCGCCCCGCGCCACTTTCTGGCAGAAGCTGGGGCCCGGCGGAGCTGCGTCCCTGGCTCTGGCCCTGCTGAGCTGCCTGGGACTGCTGGGGCTGCCCTGGCTGCTCCGGCTCCGGCAGGTGCTGCGGGCCGCGCCCGGTGATGAGGCGGCTCCGGTGGACGCCATCCTCGTACTTGGACGACGGCTGGAGGACGATGCCCTGACACCGGTCTTTCGGGCCCGCCTGGCCCATGCCGAGGACCTCTGGCGGCAGGGTTTCGCTCCCCGCCTCTTCATCGCCGGAGGCACCACCGGGTCGGCGGCGCGCAGCGAAGCCGAAGCCGGCCGGGACTGGCTGCTGGGGCGGGGGGTTCCCGCCGGGGCGCTGCTGCTGGAGGACCGCAGCCAGCACACCCTGGAGAACCTCTTCAATGTCCGGAGCCAGCTGCGGACTGCCGGCTGGCGGACCCTGCTGCTGGTGTCGGATCCCCTGCACCTGGCCCGGGCCGGGGCCACGGCCCGGGGCCTGGACCTGGAGGTGCGCTGCAGCGCGGCTCGACTGGCGCCGCCACGTCCCGGCACCTCCGGCTGGTGGACCCGGGCGGCCGGGGAGGCCTTCCTCCTGCACTGGTACCACACGGGCATGCTCTACACGCGGCTCCTGGGCAGCCGACAGCAGCTCGATCGGGTGACCTGAAGGGGGGCTATGCTCGGCCCTCTCGAGACGGGCTGGAGTTCATCCCATGCCCCGGGGGCGCCGAGAAGGTGGCATCAGTTCCCTGGAGGGGTGGCTTGCCCGATCGACGACTGCAGAAGCGCTACGCGAGACGGTTTGCCCCACGCACGGGCCATCTAGAGCGCCTGTCCAGCGCCATCCATACCCTGATCCAGGCCGGGGGAGTCGGTGATCCCTTCTTCCTCTCCCACAGTCTCGAGCTGCTGGTAAAGCACCTGGGCGCTTCCCAGACCACCCTGGTCATGGTGTCCCAAGGCACTGTCGACACGCGCTGGTGGTGGCCCGAAGGCACCGACGACGAGGCCCCGGCGCCGGTCACACCGCTCTGCAACTGGCTCCTCGAACATCCGGAGCGGGTCCTCGTGGTGAAGGACTTTCGGACCGATCCCCACACTCGGAAGAAGCCGGAGCTGGCGGGCCTCCCCCACCAGGCCGCGCTGGGCTGTGCGCTCCGGCAGGGCGACGGGGTCCGGGCGCTCCTCTTCGCCTTCTTCGACCAGCCGCAGGCCTTCCCCCGGACGGCCTTCACCCTCATCGAGGCCGTGGCGGGCTTCATCAGCCGGATGCTTGAGATCGAGGACCTGAAGCAGTCCCTGAACCGCCTGGAGGACGCCCTCGCCATCACCCAGGCGGTGATGGAAGACAGCTCCACCCAGGACCCCGACACCGACCTGCCGAACCTGCGCTACCTGGAGATCTGGGAGAAGGCGATGCTGGCTTCGGACCATCGGCCGGAGAGCCTGGTGGTCGCCGAGTGCCACGTGGCGATGAAGAGCCGTAAGGACGCGGCCAAGGTCCGCCAGGCCGCCGAAGGCATCCGGGCCGGAGATCTGGTGGTGCGTCTGGCGCCGGGCCGGTTCATGGTGATCTTCCAGCACACGCCGCGCAGCATCGCCCATGTGCTGCTGCTGCGGCTGCGGTCGCAGCTCGGCGGCGTGCCCATGGGCGCCACGCTCTGGGTGCCTGGCGCCGAGGGCCTGGGCCTCGAGTCCTGCCGGGCCAGCCTCGACGCCGCGCTCGCCGCCAGCCGCGCCATGGCGAACCCCGGGCTGGTCTGGATACTGCCGCCGGGCCTCAGTGAGGACGGCTCGACCCGGCAGCGGCCGGCGGCCCTCGTGGTCGCCCCCCCCAAGCCCTGGCAGCCACCCACCCTGCGGCGGGCCTAGCGAGTTACCGCAGCGATTCCCAGATGAACCAGAACAAAACGCTTTCACCGCCAAGGCGCCAAGAACGCCAAGAAATGCCTGCCTCCTTGGGCGGATCCGTCGGGGATACGACGGTGCTTCATGGCGTCCTTGGCGTCTTGGCGGTGGTCCTTTCATTCCAACCCATGTGCTGGCTCCCGGCATGGGACCTTGGTGTGCTTTCCAATTCCTCGAGTGCCGTTTTGCATCAAGCGCGCTCCAGCGCACCCGGCCCAGGCCTGCCAGACTGGGGAACCATGACCGGTCACCTCATCCTCGTCCCCACCCCCATTGGCAACCTCGGCGACCTCACGGACCGCGCCAGGCAGGCCCTGGCCGAGGCCGACCTGGTGGCCTGCGAGGACACGCGCCGCACCGGCGGCCTGCTGAAGCACCTGGAGATCGACAAGCCGCTGCTGCGCTTCGATGACCACGCGGGCGCCGCAGCCTACGAGCGCCTGGGCCTGGAGCTGGCCGCGGGCCGCACCGTGGCCTACTGCAGCGACGCGGGGATGCCCGGTATCAACGACCCCGGCTTTGAGCTCGCGCGGGCCGCCCGGGCTGCGGGCGCCAAGGTCACGGTGCTGCCCGGAGCCTCGGCGGTACTGCTGGCGGTGGTGGCCTCGGGCCTCCCCTGCCACAGCTTTAGCTTCCGGGGCTACCTGCCGAACCGGGGCGAGCCCCGGCGCACGCTGCTGAAGCTCCTGGGTGCCGAGGAAGAGACCATCGTGGTCTTCGAGACGCCCCACCGCATCCACGAGACCCTGGCCGACCTGGAAGAGCTGCTGCCGGGCCGGGAGATCGCCCTGGGCCGCGAGCTGACCAAGCTGCATGAGACCTGGTACCGGGGCACGCCCGCGCAGGTCAAAGTTCAGCTGGGCCGCGAGGACCGCGGCGAGATGGTGCTGGTGCTGGCCGGGGCCGGGGCCAAGCGGGTGGTGACGGAGGCAACCCCGGAGTTCGACGGGGAAGAGCTGCCGCCCTGGGCCAAGGCCTACCTCACTGCCGCTCGGGAGGGTGGCATGACCATCCGGGAGGCGGTCAAGCCCCTGGCCAAGCACCTGGGTGTCTCTGCCTCGGACCTCTACCGGCTGGCCGCTAATATCTAAAAATTCATAGTCACGCTTATCATTTATCTAATGTTCGTCACAATCTGCGGCGATGAAGGGTTGTGTACCCCGAGGGTCGGGTGTAGGTTGACGATGATTTAGTCATCTTTGGAGTCAGGCGCCGGGTGTGCCGGGCACACGCGGTGAGCAGGGCCGGGTTCGCGGTGCCGGCCCCATCCCGGGGAGATGCCCATGTCCCAAGCCGTCACGACCCCAGCTCAGGAATCGTTGCACCAGATCTTGCAGCAGCACCCCCGGGACGCGGGTGAGCTGCTGCAGATCCTGGTGGAGGTCCAGCACGCTTTCCACTGGGTGCCCGAGGAGGCCGTGAGCCTCATCGCCGAGCACCTCCGGGTGACGCGCGCCCACATCCGGGGTCTGGTGGGATTTTACTCGTTCCTCAGCGACAGCTTCCTCGGCGACTACGTCATCTACCTCAGCGACAACATCACGGACCGCATGCTCGGGAACCAGGGGATCGGGAAGTACCTCTGCAGTCGGCTGGGCGTGAAACTGGGGAAGGTCCGCAGTGACGGCCGGGTGAGCGTCCAGTTCACCTCCTGCACGGGCATGTGCGACCAGGGCCCCGCCGCCCTGGTGAACGGCCTGCCGGTGACCCGGCTCAGCCGGGAGCGGGCGGACCGCATGGTGGACCTCATCATGGCCCGGACGCCGGTTGCGGCCTGGCCGCCGGAGCTGTTCCGGGTGGAGGACAACTTCCGCCGCTCCGACGTGCTGTTCCGCCGCGCCTTTGAGCCCGGGGCGGCCCTCAGGTCCGCGCTGCTCCGCGGCGGGGATGAGACCCTGAAGGCGATCCAGTTCGAGGAAGCGGTGGATCCCGCCTCGGGCATCGCCTGGAAGCGCGGGGCCGACGAGACCCTGAAGGAGCTCTACCGCTCGGACCTTCGGGGCCGGGGCGGCGCGGGCTTCAAGGCCGCCATCAAGTGGGAGGCCTGCCGGGACACGCCGGCGCCGGAGCGCTTCGTGGTGTGCAATGCCGACGAAGGCGAGCCCGGCACCTTCAAGGACCGCGTGATGCTGAGCAGCTACGCCGACATGGTGTTCGAGGGCATGACCCTCTGCGGCTACGTGGTGGGCGCCAGCCAGGGCATTCTCTACATCCGCCAGGAATACTGGTATCTCAAGAACCACCTGGAGGCGGTGCTGGCCCGGCGGCGGGAAGCGGGCCTTCTCGGCCGGAACCTCCTGGGTACCGGCCACGCCTTCGACATCGTCATCCACTGGGGCGCCGGGGCCTACATCTGCGGCATGGAGTCGGCGATGATCGAGTCCATCGAGGGCCGGCGCGGCAAGCCCCGGAAGCGCTGGCCGCTGCCCGTGGTGGCCGGCGTCGAGAAGCGCCCCACGGTGGTCAACAACGTGGAGACCTTCGCCGCAGTGGCCATGGTGGCCCTGAAGGGGGGCGCCTGGTTCGCGGGCCACGGGACCATGCACTCCACGGGGACCAAGCTGTTCTGCGTGTCCGGCGACTGCGAGCGGCCCGGCATCTACGAGTATCCCTTCGGGGTGAGCGCCCGGGAGATCCTGCGCGACTGCGGCGGCCTGGATGCGCAGGCCGTCCAGGTCAGCGGCCCCTCCGGTACGACCATCACCCAGCAGGAGTTTGACCGGGCCCTGGCCTACGAAGACCTCACCACCGTGGGCACCTTCATGGTCTTCGGGCCCCAGCGGGACATGTTCGAGGTGGTCCAGAACTTCACCCGCTTCTTCCAGCATGAAAGCTGCGGCCTCTGCACCCCCTGCCGGGTCGGCACCAGCCTGCTGGCGAACCTGGTGGACCGGGTGGCTGCAGGGAAGGGGAGTCCCCTGGACCTGGAGGAGGTCCAGCGGATCAGCCAGCTCATGAAGACCACGGCCCACTGTGGCCTGGGCCAGACCGCTCCCAACCACCTGATGGACAGCCTGACGAAGTTCCGGGGGGACTGGGAGAAGCGGATGATGGTCGGCGGCTTCGAGCCCGCCTTCGACCTGGATGCCTCTCTCGAGGAAGCACGGCAGCTCACGGGCCGTGATGACGATGCGGCCCATCTGTGAGGGGGTGACCCATGTGTCCGGATTCCAACAGGACTTTCTTCCTCGATGGCCGGGAGATTCCGTTCCGGGAGGGGCAGACCGTCTTTGACGCGGCCATGTCCGCCGGAGTCTTCATCCCGCACCTCTGCCACAACCCCGACTACGAGCCGCACAGCAGCTGCCGGCTCTGCACGGTCATCGTGAACGGCCGCCCCTTCGCCTCCTGCACCCAGCCCGCGGTGGCCGGTCAGATGGTACAGAGCGACACGGTGGAGCTGCGTGCCATGCGACGGACCCTCACCCAGATGCTCTTCGTGGAGGGCAACCACTACTGCCCCTCCTGCGAGAAGAGCGGCAGCTGCAAGCTGCAGGCCACGGCCTACCACCTGGGCCTTCAGAACAACCACTACCCCCAGTTCTTCCCCCGGCGCGAGATGGACGCCTCCCATCCCGGCATCATCCTCGACCGGGACCGCTGCATCCTCTGTGGCCTGTGCGTGCGGATCAGCCGGGACGTGGACCGCAAAAACGTCTTCGCCATGACCGGCCGGGGTATCCACACCGTCATCGTGGTGGATTCCCCCAGCGGTCTCCTGAAGGACAGCCGAGTCACCGTCGAGGACGAGGCGGTCCAGCACTGCCCGGTGGGCGCGATCCTCTTCAAGGGGAAGGGCTTTGAGGTGCCCATCGGTGAGCGTGACTACGACAAGGAGCCCATCGCCGTGGCCAGTGTCCGAAGGTTCCAGGCGCGGGAGGCGCTCACCCATGGCTAGCAAACTGAAGGTCGCCACCTGCTCACTGGCCGGCTGCTTTGGCTGCCACATGTCCTTCCTGGATATTGATGAGCGCCTGCTGGACCTGCTGGAGCTCATCGAGTTTGACCGCAGCCCCATCAATGACATCAAGACCATCGAAGGCCTGGTTGACCTTGGCCTGGTGGAGGGCGGGCTCTGCAACGCCGAGAACGTGCACCTGCTGCGGCACTTCCGGGAGCACTGCAGGGTCCTGGTCTCCGTGGGTGAGTGCGCCATCACAGGGGGCATCCCGTCCATGCGGAACCACCACACCCTCAAGGAGTGTCTGGACGAGACCTACATCCGCGGGGTCGGTGTCGAGAACGCTCACATCCCAGACGACGCCGAGATCCCGCTGCTGCTGGACAAGGTCTATCCCCTCCATGAGGTCGTCCGGGTGGACCACTACCTGCCTGGGTGCCCCCCCTCGGCGGATGCGTTCTGGCACTTCCTCACGGAGCTCATCGCCGGTCGCGACCCCAGCCTGCCCCTCCAGCTCCTCCGCTACGACTGACCCGGGAGAACCGTCCATGAGCCGTGACCTGGAATCTGCCGCCAACCCCCAGGACCTGAGGCGCGTCGTGATCGAGCCGGTCACCCGGGTGGAGGGCCACGGCAAGGTCACCCTGCTCCTGGACGAGCAGAACCGGGTCCACCAGGTTCGCCTCCACATCGTGGAGTTCCGAGGCTTCGAGAAGTTCATCCAGGGCCGGCCCTACTGGGAGGTGCCCGTCCTGGTCCAGCGGCTCTGCGGCATCTGCCCCGTGAGCCATCACCTGGCCGCGGCCAAGGCCATGGACATGCTGGTGGGGGCCCGCACCCTGACCCCACCTGCAGAGAAGCTGCGCCGCCTGCTGCACTTCGGCCAGATGCTCCAGTCCCACGCCCTCCACTTCTTCCACCTCGCCAGCCCTGACCTGCTCTTCGGCTTCGACTCTGAGGTGGAGCGGCGCCACATCGTCGGCGTCATCGCCAGCCACCCGGACTTGGCCTTGCAGGGCGTGAAGCTCCGGAAGTACGGCCAGGAGATCATCCGCCACATCACGGGCAAGCGGGTCCACGGCACGGCGGCCTTGCCCGGCGGCATGAACAAGGCGCTCAAGGCCTCCGAACGCGACGAGCTCCGGGGCGGCATCGCTCAGGTAGTGGCCTGGAGCCGGTCCGCGGTGAAGCTCAGCCGGGACTTCTTCACCTCCAGCGAGTACAGCGCGGAGTTCGGGACCTTCCCCTCCAACCACCTCGGCCTCGTCGGGGCCGATGGGGGCCTCGACCTCTACGACGGTGGGCTGCGGGCCCTGGACGCGGGGGGTGCCACCATCTTCGACCACGTGGACTACACCCACTACAACCGCTACATCCGCGAAGAGGTGAAGTCGTGGTCCTACATGAAGTTCCCTTTCATCATCGGCAAGGGTGCTGAGGAGGGCTGGTACCGGGTGGGGCCCCTGGCGCGCCTGAACATCTGCGACCGGGTGCCCACGCCCCTGGCCGAGGCCGAGCGCCAGGTCTTCCGGGCCGCCGCGGGGGGCGGGCTGCAGCAGGCCACCCTGGCCTACCACTGGGCTCGCATGATCGAGATGCTGCACGCCGCCGAGGCCATCGAGCGGCTGCTGGAGGATCCCGACCTGCTCGGCACGGACCTGGTCACCCGCGGCGCCCGGGCCCTGGAAGGCGTAGGTGTGGTGGAGGCCCCCCGGGGCACCTTGTTCCACCACTACAAGATCAACGAGAACGATGCGGTGGAGAAGGCCAACCTCATCGTGAGCACCACGAACAACAACCAGGCCATGAACGAGGCCGTGCGGCAGGTCGCTGCCCGCTACCTTGATGGCCGGAAGCTCACCGAGGGCCTACTCAACCACATCGAGGTGGCGATCCGGGCCTACGATCCCTGTCTCTCCTGCGCCACGCACGCCCTGGGCCGGATGCCGCTGGAGGTGAGCCTGCTGGCTGCCGACGGTGAGCTGCTGGACCGGCTGGTGCGGTCTGCCGAGGGCGGGCTGTCCCGGCCCACGCCGTGAGCCTGTCCGTGGTCCTCTTCGGCTATGGCAACCCCAGCCGGGGAGATGACGCCCTGGGTCCGCAGCTGCTGGATCGGGCAGTGGCCTGGCTGCGGGAGCACCCGGACCTCCGGGTCACGCCTGTGGCGGACTTCCAGCTGCAGATCGAGCACGCCGAGGACCTCCGGGGCCAGGACCTGGCTCTGTTCCTGGATGCTGACGCTGCCTGTCCGCCGCCCTTCGCCTTCCGCCGCGTCCACCCCACCTTGGACAGCAGCTACACCACCCATGAGCTGAGCCCCGGGGCGGTCCTCCATGTCTATGAGCGGATCACCGGAGCGCCCGCGCCGCCGGCCTTCGTGCTGGGCATCCGGGGGGCGGCCTTCGAGCTCGGCGAGCCCCTGTCCGTCCCTGCCGAGGCCCACCTGGCGGCAGCCTGGGGCCTCCTGGAAGCCCTCCTCGGCGCCGCCAGCCTCGAGGCCTGGACCGCCTTGCTGCCCGCGGTAGAGTAGCTGCATGCATGAGCTTTCCATCCTCGAAGGGATGATCCAGGGCATCCAGGAGGAGGCCCAGGCCCGCGGCTTCAGCCAAGTCCTGCAGGTGCGCCTCGAGGTGGGTCGGCTCTCGGGCGCGGAGGTGGAGGCGCTGCGCTTCGGCTTCGACGTGGCCGCCCAGGACACCGTGGTCGAGGGCGCCGACCTGGAGATCATCGAGGTGCCGGGCAGCGGGCTCTGCCACGCCTGCGGCGCCGAGGTGGAGATCCAGGCCCGCTTCGACCTGTGCCCCGCCTGCGGCGACGGCTTCGTCACGGTCACCGGCGGCACCGAGTTGCGCATCAAGGACATCGACGTCGAGGAGGGCTGACCATGTGCACCACCTGTGGTTGCGGGGGCGACGGCGCCACGCTGGACGGCCACGCGCATGCCCACGAGGCAGCCCCGCTTCGGCCGGGCCGGCGCCGCGTCAGCCTGGAGCAGAACCTGCTGGCGAAGAACGACGCCCTGGCGACCCAGATCCGGGCCCGCTGCGCAGCCCAGGGCTGGTTCACGCTGAACCTCGTCAGCAGCCCGGGCTCGGGCAAGACCACCCTGCTGGAGGCCACCATCCGGCGCCTGCAGGGCCGGGTGCCCGTGGTGGTCATCGAAGGCGACCAGCAGACCAGCCAGGACGCGGACCGCATCAAGGCCGCGGGTGCGCCCGCGGTGCAGATCAACACCGGGAAGGGCTGTCACCTGGACGCCCACATGGTGGGCCACGCGCTGGACCTGCTGGCCCCGCCCGCCGGGACCGTGGTGATGATCGAGAACGTGGGCAACCTCGTCTGCCCCGCGGCCTTCGATCTCGGCGAGGCGCACAAGGTGGTGATCCTCTCCGTCACCGAGGGTGAGGACAAGCCCCTCAAGTATCCGGACATGTTCGCCGCCGCGGACCTGCTGCTGCTCAACAAAGTGGACCTGCTGCCCTACCTGCGCTTCGATGTGGAGCAGTGCCTGGCCTTCGCCCGGCGGGTGAACCCCGGCATCGAGGTGCTCCGCGTGTCCGCCCAGTCCGGGGAGGGTCTCGACGCCT
>CAIRAS010000182.1 GCA_903876615.1 uncultured Holophagaceae bacterium | reverse complement strand
CTTGGCCAGCAGCCGGGTGCAGATGAGGCGGTGCCGACGCCAGACGCCTTCGGGCAGCCAGGCCTTCAGGAAGCTGCCGTCGTAGGGGGCATGGTGGGCCACCCAGACGCGGCCCTCGAGCTGGGGCATGAGCTTCAGGGCAACCTGCTCCCAGGGGGGAGCGCCGGCCAGCATGGGCAGGGAGATGCCCGTGAGGCGCTGGATCTCTTCGGGCAAGAACCCCTGGATGGAGGCCAGGCTGGAGAACCGGTCCTCCACCACCAGGCCCGAGAGCCGCACCAGGCCGACCTCCGTGATCTCCGAGGGCTGGATGAACCGGCCATCCTTGCCCCAGCGGGCCTTGGGGCTGCCGCCGGTGGTCTCCAGGTCGATCACCGCGAACCTCAGCTCCCGCAGAACGGGGGAGCCGGATTCGAGGAGGGGCTGCTGGGTCATGCGCTGACCAGGGTCTTGAGTCCGTCCCGGAACAGCACATCCACCTTCTTGCCGAGGCGCCGCTGCACGCGGCCCAGGCCGAAGGTGGGATGGTCCATCCAGGCGCCTTCTGCCCAGGTCTCGGACACGCGGTAGGGCCGGGCCAAGGCGCCACCCTGCTCCCGGACCAGGCTTTCCTGGAACTGGGCGGCCAGGGAGTTGGGCCGAGCGCCGCCGGTCTTCGCCGCGGCGGGGAGGCGCGGGACGCGCGGGCTGCGGGCGAGCGGCTCGGGCTTGGCCGCGCGGTATTTATGCACGGACCGGCAGTTGCCGCAGATAAGCCGGTCGGGCACGCCATCCGATGCGGTCAGCACCTGATGGCGGGTCTCCCCACCGCAGCGGCCGCAGGGGGCATCCACATCCTGGCCGGCATAAAAGGTCTTCATGGCGTGCAACTCCCTGGGCCTGGCCCCGCAGGCTTCGGCAAAGGCTCCTGCTCTCGGTTCATGCCCACCAGACTAGCAGCCCAGCAGGGCCTTCACGTGGGCCAGCCGCTGTTCTCTCTCCTCGGCCTGGCCGCGCAGCTTGCTCACGGCGGCCTCGGGGGCCTTGGTGATGAAGCTGTCATCCCCCAGGCGGGCCCGGAGGGGCTCCAGCTCCTTCTCGAGCTTGGCCAGCTCCTTCTCGAGCTTGGCCAGCTCCGCGGCGGGATCCTTGAGCCCCGCCAGCTCCAGGGCCACGGTGCCGCCTGCCACCACGGCGACGCTGCGGGTGGGGGAGCTGAGATCGCCCTGGGTGAAGGTGACGGACTCCAGGCGGGCGATGGACTTGAGGGCCTCGGCGAAGGGCTCGAGCTCCACTAGGGTAGTGAAGGCCGGCACCCGTTTGGCCGGGTCCACCCCCTGGTCGGCCTTGAGCCGCAGGAAGCCCGAGAGCAGCTCCTGGAAGCGCGGGATGAGGGTGCTATCCCCGCCCTGGATCTGGAGAATCGGCTCATCCACCGGCCAGCTCCGCAACGCCAACAGCGGATTTTCCCCCTGAGGTAATCGCGCAGCGATGACCTGCTCATGGATCTCTTCGGTGAGGAACGGTACGAAGGGATGCAGGGCGCGCAGCAGGATGTCCAGGAAGCCCAGGATGGCGGCCTTCTGGCCCGGCGTGCCGCTCACGAGCTGGACCTTGGCCAGCTCGATGTAGGTGGCGCAGAAGTCGTCCCAGACCAGGTGGTAGAGCAGGTCCGAAGCCTCGTGGAACCGGAATTCCTCAAGGGCCTTGGTGACGGCGTTCAGTCCGTCCCGCATCTTGCCGATGAGCCAGAACTCGGCCTCGCCGAATTCTGGCTGGGTGGAAAGCGTGATGGAGTCGTCAAGATTCATCTGCACGAACCGTGACGCGTTCCACAGCTTGTTGCAGAAGTTGCGGGATGCCTCCGGGCGCGCGGTGCTCATGGCGATGTCCGTGCCCGGCGCGGCCATGATGGCCAGCGAGAAGCGCAGCGCGTCGGTGCCGTACTCCTCCATGACTTCCAGGGGGTCGATGACGTTGCCCTTGGTTTTGCTCATCTTCTGGCCGCTGGCATCGCGCACCAGGCTGTTGAAGTAGACCTTCCTGAAGGGCACCTCGCCCATCCAGGTGAGGCCCGCCATGGCCATGCGCGCCACCCAGAAGAAGAGGATGTCGTAGCCCGTGATGAGGACGCTGGTGGGGTAGTAGCGCGCCAGCTCCGTGGACTCCTCCGGCCACCCAAACACACTGAAAGGCCAGAGCGCCGACGAGAACCACGTATCCAACGTGTCCGGGTCTTGTATCAGTTCCTTGGCTCCGCATGCGCAGCATGCGGAGGGCTGCTCCATCTCCACATGAAGCTCCCCGCAGGTCCCGCAGGTCCAGATCGG
>CAIRAS010000181.1 GCA_903876615.1 uncultured Holophagaceae bacterium | reverse complement strand
CTCCACCCGGGCCACGTTCTCCTCCAGGCTGGCGGTGAAGGCGCACTGCGTGGCGGCGACGCGGACGGTGCTCGACGGGCTCATGGGACCTCCGGCTGCTGCTGGGTGATGCAGTGGAAGGCGCCACCCCCGCTCAGGATGGCACGGGCCGAGCGGCCCACCACCCGGCGTCCCGGGAACAGTGGAGCCAGGGCGGCCACGGCAGCCTCATCGTGGGGCGTGCCGTAGGTCGGCACCACCACACTGCGATTACCCAGGTAGAAGTTCACATAGCTGGCGGGCATCGGCTCGCCCTCGTCGTCCAGCAGCACCCCGGGCGAGGGGATGCGGACCACCTGCAGGCGGCGGCCCCGGGCGTCGGTGCAGGCGGCCAGGTCCACCGCCAGCCGCTCCAGGGTGGCGGCATTGGGATCGCCCGCGTCGTGGGCCTCCATGCAGACCACCACGCCCGGCGCCACAAACCGGGCCAGGGTGTCGATGTGGCCGTCGGTGTGGTCGTTGAGCAGCCCCTCGTTCAGCCAGAGCACCTTCTCCGCGCCCAGGTCCGCGCGCAGCGCCGCCTCGATCCCGGCCTCGTCCAGGCCTGGGTTGCGGTTGGGATGGAGCAGGCACTGGCGCGTGGTGAGCAGGGTGCCTTCCCCGTCGGCTTCGATGGAGCCGCCCTCCAGGATCCAGTCATGGGCGCGCGCCGGAGCGCCACTCAGCGCGGCCACCCGGCCCGCGACCTGGTCATCGCCGGGCAGGACATACTTCCCGCCCCAGCCGTTGAAGCGGAAGCAGGCCGCCCGCAGGTCGCCGGACCCCTCCCGCACGAAGATGGGTGCGGTATCCCGCAGCCAGATGTCCCCCACGGGCACCCGATGGAACCGCACCTGCTCCAGCACCGGGCCCAGGGCCGCGCGGGCCTGGGCCTCGGCGGCGGCATCCTGCACCAACAGCTCCAGGGGCTCGCCACCTTGCTCGGCAATGGCGAGGCAGAGGGCCGCAAACTCGGCCTGGGCCGGAGCCAGGTTCTCCTGCCAGAGGTGGCCGTGGCTGGGCCAGGCCAGCCAGCAGGCGCTGTGGCGTTCCCATTCGGCGGGCTGTTGGAGGGTGGGGCGGGTCATGATGGGCGGATTCCTAGCGGGGGGCGGCGCGCTGGCGGTGGCCGCACCCTCCAGTTCAGCAAAAGCCGGGCGCCCCGTCGAGCGGAATGGGGACTGGCGACCCCCAGGAGACCACCGAGGAGCAAAATACCGCGTAACATGAGGCCCATTCCCCGGGGGTCTCCTGATGCCGCTCCGCGTCCTGCGCGCTGCCGTCCTGCTGTTGCTGCTGCTGGGCGACCCGAGTCCCCTCCTGCGCTCCCAGCAGGCACCCCCAGCCACGGAAACAACCCCGCTCCGCGACCGCTACACCAAGCGCGAGGTGCTGATCCCCATGCGGGACGGGGTGAAGCTCTTTACGGCCATCTACACCCCGAAGGATCCGGCGCGCACCTACCCCGTCCTCCTGCAGCGCACCCCCTACAGCGTGCGGCCCTACGGTGCCGACGCCTTCCCCGCTGAGCTGGGACCCTCGCCCCGGTTCCAACAGGAGGGCTTCATCTTCGTCTACCAGGACGTGCGGGGCCGGATGATGTCTGAGGGCGACTTCGTGAACATGCGCCCCCAGCGGAGCGTGACTGGCGCCGCCGTGGACGAGAGCTCCGACACCAGCGATACCATCGACTGGCTGCTGGGGAACGCTGAGCGCAACAACGGCAAGGTGGGCCAGTGGGGCATCAGCTACCCCGCCTTCTACGCCGCGGTAGGTATGCTCTCGGGCCACCCGGCCCTCAAGGCTGTCTCGCCCCAGGCGCCCATCGTGGACTGGTTCCAGGGCGACGACTTCCACCGCAACGGCGCCCTCTGGCTGCCCCACGCGTTCAACTTCATGGTGAACTTCGGCAAGCCCCGCCAGGGCCCCAGCCCGACTTGGCCGACCCCCTTCCGGCATGGCACCTCCGATGGCTACGCCTGGTTCCTGCGCCTGGGCGCTACCGGCGCCACCCGCCAGTTCACCACCGATGTGGCCTTCTGGAACGAGATGCTGGACCACCCTGACTACGACGCCTTCTGGGAGAGCCGCAACCTGCGACCGCAACTGAAGGGCGTGAAGCCTGCCGTACTCACCGTGGGCGGCTGGTTCGACGCCGAGAACCTCTTCGGGGCGCTGCAGGTGGCCAAGACCCTGGACCGCCAGAGTCCCGGCACCGACAGCCGCCTGGTGATGGGGCCCTGGTTCCATGGCGGCTGGGAACGCAGCAAGGGCGACCACCTGGGACTGGTGCAGTTCGGCGCGGCCACCTCGGACTGGTTCCAGGCGGAGGTGCTGTTCCCCTTCTTCATGCACCACCTGAAGGGCGCCCCGGACCCCGCGCTGGCCAAGGCCACGGTCTTTGAGACCGGCGCGAACCGCTGGCACCGCCTGGAGAGCTGGCCGCCGAAAACCGCCCACTCCGCCCGCCTCTTCCTCCAGCCGAAGGGGCAGCTGAGCTTCGAGCCGCCCCCGCCTAAAGGTGGGTTCGACAGCTTCCTCTCGGACCCCGCCAAGCCGGTGCCCTTCACCGAGCAGCTGACCCTCGGCATGCCCCGGGAGTACATGACTGCGGACCAGCGCTTCGCCGGGCGCCGCCCGGATGTGCTGGTGTTCCAGACCGGCCCCCTGGCCCAGGACCTCACCCTCGCCGGCCCCCTGCGGCCGGAGCTCTTTGTCGCCACCACTGGCACCGATGCGGACTGGGTCGTAAAGCTCATCGATGTCCATCCTGACGACTTCCGGAACCCGGACTTCAAGGAGGGCGGATCGCCCTGGGAGCGCACCCCCAACCCCATGGGCGGCTATGAGCAGCTGGTCCGCGGCGAGGTCATGCGGGGCAAGTACCGCGACAGCCTGGAGCGGCCCCAGCCCTTCGCGCCCGGGCAGCCCACCCGCGTGGCCTGGTCCATGAATGACATCTGCCACACCTTCCGCAAGGGGCACCGCGTCATGGTGCAGCTCCAGAGCAGCTGGTTCCCCCTCATGGACCGCAATCCCCAGGTCTTCACCGACATCAACAAGGCCAAGCCCGGCGACTACCAGTCGGCCACCCACACGGTCTTCCACGACGCCGCGCGGCCCAGCGCCCTGGAGGTGGGCGTCTGGCCCCGGCCCTGAGGCGGGCGGTCGCTCGGCAGGCCCGATAGTATCTGCGTAAACTACCCTGGTCACAGGACCCAGCGATGCGACGCGCTTTCCCACCCCCGCCTCCGGTTGAGGCCATCCAGCAGTTCCAGGCCATGCAGCAGGAGGGCTTGGCGCTGAAGCTGTTGCTGCCCTTTCTACCGGAAGGCGCCTCCCT
>CAIRAS010000180.1 GCA_903876615.1 uncultured Holophagaceae bacterium | reverse complement strand
GGCAACTCCGGCTCCACAGCGGGCAACCTCTTTGTCGGAATCTTTGCCGGTCCGACAAGCGGCATCACCAGCGGGAATAACAATGCGGGCTTCGGCCCAAGTACGCTCCAGAGCCTCACCGGCGGCGGCAGCTACAACAACGCCTTCGGCCAGGGTGCCCTCCAGTCAGTTGCCACTGGCTCGCGCAACAACGCCTTCGGCTATCAGGCTCTGGCGGCCGCCATCGGCTCCGACAACATCGCCATCGGTGACAAGGCCCTCAAGGCCCTCAACGGCACCTCCGGCACCAACAACGTCGCCATCGGCTCGAACGCGGGCAAGCTGATGACCAATGACCAGTACAACACAGCCGTCGGCGACAACGCCCTCAGCGGGGGGACCCCGGGCAGCAACAACACCGCCCTGGGGGCCTATGCCGGCATTGCCATCACCGGCAGCAATAACATCGCCATCGGCCACAACGGCGGCAACGGCGGCACCATCTACCTGGGCAACGCCAGCAACCACACCAAGACCTACATCGCCGGCATCAAGGACGCTACGCTCACGGGCACCCCAAAGACCGTGGTGATCGACGCCACCACCGGGCAGCTCGGCGCCGTGACCGCCAGCAGCGGCACCGTCACCAGCGTGGCCACAGGCACGGGGCTCACCGGCGGGCCTGTGACCGCCTCGGGCACCATCTCCCTGGCCAACACGGCAGTGACCGCGGGCACCTACACCCGCGCCAGCCTTACCGTGGACGCCCAGGGGCGCCTCACCGCAGCCGCGAGCGGCGCGGCCGTGGACCTCACCACTGACGTCACCGGCACGCTGCCCGTGGCCAAGGGCGGCACGGGCACAAGCACTGCACCTGTGCAGGGCGGGGTGATCTATGGGAGCAGCACCTCTGCCCTCGCCTCCACGGCTGCGGGTACGGCTGGTCAATTGCTGACCTCCAACGGGACCGGCGCACCCTCCTGGTCCACGCCGGCTGTCCAACTCGGCAACCCCACAGGAGGGGCCGCCGCGGCGTTGCAGGTCTATGACGGTTCGGCTTATGTGCCGCTCCTGCATGCCTTTGGACCTGCAACTGGGAACAAAATTGGCTTGGCGGCGAACAACCTCTTTCTGGGCAATGGGGCTGGCAATTTCTCCCTTTCGACCAGCACCAGCAGGGGTATCCAGAACGTAGGTATCGGGAGCCAGGCTTTAACGGCACTGACCACTGGTTACAACAACACAGCCGTCGGCCACCAAGCTCTGAAAGTGGTTGACAGTGGGGGGATTAATGCGGCCTTCGGGACCAGCGCATTGTCCGGCACCACCAGCGGCACCTATAACGCCTCTTTCGGGGCTACCTCCATGACTGGTAATACCTCAGGCAACTATAACTCAGCCTTTGGTTATGGGGCCTTGCAACTCAATGGGACCGGCAGCTACAACGTAGGAATTGGTAGCCAAGCCTTGAAGGCCTCTGGTGCTGACAACAACACGGCGCTGGGTTATCAGGCTGGGCAAAAAGTATCGAGCGGTGCAAACAACCTTCTCCTCGGCAATCTGGCCGGAGGCACGACCTTGGTGACCGGCGCCAGCAATGTCATCATCGGCGCTTTGGCAGATGTGGATGTTGCGGCGGGCTCTAACGAGATCGTCATCGGTGCTGGTGCCATCGGAAAAGGCAGCAACACCACCATGGTGGGCAATGCCTCGACCACTGGCACCTACATCGCCGGCATCAAGGACGCTACGCTCACCGGCACCCCGAAGACCGTGGTGATCGATGCCACCACCGGCCAGTTGGGGGCCGTGACCGCCAGCAGCGGCACCGTCACCAGCGTGGCGGCTCTGACCCTGGGCACCAGCGGGACTGACCTCGGGTCTTCCGTAGCCACGGGTACCTCGACCCCCGTCATCACCCTGAACGTGCCGACTGCTTCCGCCACGAACCGCGGTGCGCTGAGCACCGCTGACTGGACCACCTTCAACAACAAACAGGTCGCCCTGACCAGCGGGACGAACATCAAGACCGTGGGCGGCGTCAGCCTCTTAGGGTCTGGCGACGCAGGGACCATCGGTGTCGCATACGGCGGCACGGGGGCCACGGCGCTCATGGCCAACAACGTGCTGCTGGGCAACGGCACCAGCGCCCTGCAGGCCGTTGCACCTGGGACCTCCGGCAATGTGCTCACGTCGGATGGCAGCACTTGGACCAGCGCGGCAGCCCCCGGGCTTCCCAGCCAGTCGGGGAATGGCGGGATGTACCTGACCACGAGCGGGTCGGTCGCGTCCTGGGTGACACCACTGGCCGTCGGGCCGGATGCCAATCTGAACACCAAGGGCGGACTGAACGCCCTGAACAGTCTGAACCTGGCCGGTGGCTCTACCTACAACACCGCCGTGGGTAGTTCTGCTTTACAGAACTT
>CAIRAS010000179.1 GCA_903876615.1 uncultured Holophagaceae bacterium | reverse complement strand
TCGGCGGCCTCTTCCGCGACCTGCCCGAGGGCTTTGTCCCTGCCACCGAGCGGTTCCTGCCCGAGTGCGAGGCGGCCATCGACGAGCTGGAGAAGCTGCTCACCCACAACCCCATCTGGTATGACCGCACCAAGGGCATCGGTGTCATCAGCGCCGAGGACGCCGTGAACTGGGGCTACACCGGCCCCTGTCTCCGTGCCGCGGGCGTGCCCCAGGATCTGCGCAAGGCCCAGCCCTACCTCGGCTACGAGACCTACGACTTCGACATCCCTGTGGGCACCACCGGCGACGTGTTCGACCGCTACCTGGTCCGTGTCGAGGAGATGCGCCAGAGCATCCGCATCATCCGCCAGGTCCTCGCCCGCCTCGAGCCCGGGCCCGTGAACGTGGACGATCCCAAGATCACGCTCCCCACCAAGGAGAAGGTCTACACGCGGATGGAGAGCCTCATCCACCACTTCAAGCTGGTCATGCACGGCATGGAGATGCCCGTGGGCGAGGTCTACAGCGCCACCGAAGCCGCCAACGGCGAGCTGGGCTTCTACCTCGTCAGTGACGGTGGCAAGAACCCCTACCGCATTCGGGTCCGTCCCCCCTGCCTCCCCATCTTCAGCAGCTTCCACGAGCAGGTGAAAGGCTTCATGATCGCCGACGCCGTCGCCGTCCTGGGAGCTATGAATGTCATTGCAGGTGAGTTGGACCGTTAATTAGCCACGCCCTGCCACGGCATAGGCGCGATGAGGACGAGCGCAGTGAGTCCCACGGTGTCGTAGGCGCCGAGTGAGCTCGACCGCTAAGAATCCTGGGTCAACCCGGGCCTTGGCCCGGAGCGGGATGTCCCCCCGCGGCGTGAGCCTCGGGTGGTCGCGGGGCGAAGTGCTTGGACCGGCGCGACTCCAGCTGAACCCTGGGGGTAGCCCAGCGAAAAATCCCTCCGGAGCCGGGCACCGGAGGGGGGGCAAATTCCGCCGTGGCTGACGAGCGTCTCCCGGGAGTCCCCCCCGGCTGGCTTGGGTTAAAAATGCCCGATCCGATGGCTGGGATCCTGAATTCATAATGTAAATATCATAATATAAATAGTTAAGATTCCTATTAAGCCTCTGGCACGGTCGCTGCCCAGTCCTGGTTCCCCCATGGTGGCGGGATCAAGGAGGTAGCACATGCGAATGCAGGGACGCAGGCACCGCACCCGGTGCCAAACAGCTGAAAGGAGTGCGTCATGAGTGGGTCCATTCTCAACAACGTTTCCGCCATGAACGCCAGCCGCCAGCTGGGGGTGTCAGGGCAGGGTCTGCAGCAGGCCATCCAGCGCCTGACCACGGGCAAGCGGATCAACCGTGCCTCGGATGACGCAGCCGGTCTGGCTATCGCCAACAAGCTCGGCGCGGATGTGCGTGTGGCCGGTCAGGGACGGCGGAATGCCAACGATGGCATCTCGTACCTCCAGGTGGCCGATGGCGTCCTGGACGAGGTCACCAGCCTGCTCACCCGGGCCGCCGAACTTGCCCAGCAGGCCGCCAGCGGCACCTCGGGCGCCGATAGCGGCACCGGCAAGACTGCGCTGGATTCCGAGTTCCAGAACATCATCAAGACCATCGCGGATATCGAGACGAAGACCACCTTCAACGGTGCGCCGGTGTTCAACGCCGCCAGCGCCCTCTCCGTGGCGGTTGGTGGGTTCACCACGGTCAACGTCACGGTTGGCACCTTCGCCTCGCTGTCCGCCGGCACGGATTTCCTTACAACGACTGCGGGAGCCGGCCAAGCCGCCACCGATATCACCACTGCGTTAACGGCAGTTTCCGCCCTTCGAGGCACCATCGGCGCCACCCAGCAGCAGCTGACCTCCCTGTCGAACTCCCTGGGCATCCAGATGGAGAACTTCACGGCCGCGCAGAGTCAGATCCAGGACGCGAACATCTCCGATGAGGTGATCGCCATGAGCAAGTTCCAGATCCTCAACCAGTCGGGCATCAGCTCCCTGGCCCAGGCCAATCAGGCCAGCCAGTCCATCCTGAAGCTCCTCCAGTAGGTCCGACCTCCAACCGCCGCCACGAGGCCCGGCTTCCGCCGGGCCTTCGGCTGTGTGGGCCCGCTCGAAAAGGATCTAGACGACTCCGCGGGGCGCCGGGCGAGCCTGGCAAGGTACGGTCAGTCGCCCTTGGCCAGGGCCTCGAGCTGGAGCCTGTAGTCGTTGCGCACCCGCTCGAGCAGGCCCAGGAGCAGGTCCCGCTCCTCAGCTGAGAGGCAGCGGTCCACCTGCTGGCAGAGGGTATCGTGGCAGCCGTGCATCCGACCCTCCAGCGCCAGGCCCTTGGGGGTGATCTGCACCCGGCTGCCCCGGCGATCGGCGGGGTTCTCGCAGCGCTTGACCAGGCCCCGCTCTTCCAGGCGGTTCACCAGGCGCGGCACATCCGCGAAGCGGTAGATCATCCGGCAGCGGATCTCCTTCACCAGGTAGCCGTCCTTCGGGCCGCCCTTGAGGATGCGCAGCACGTTGAACTGTTGGTCCGACAGGCCCTCGGGCTCGTAGAGGCCCTGCTCGAAGAGGCGGGCCACGTATTCCCGGGTCAGGAGCAGGGCCAGGGCCAGCTCGTGGCCGGGATCCAGGGGACGGTTGATCTGGAGTTCCTCGCGGATGTGCATGACAGGCTCCTGCTTAAGGAGAATGACAGATTTTCAAAGAAAGGTGTTGCAACTCCAGAAAACAGGTCTAAGCTGAAATGCATGGTGAAACACCTATTCCAAGGAGGCCCAATGCGCCACTCATTCCTTAAGACCCTCGCCGTTCTCGCCCTCGCCGCCCTGCCGGCCCTGGCCCAGGACAGCTACAAGATCGACGCTGTCCACAGCGAAGTCAGCTTCAAGGTCCGCCACCTGCTGGCCAAGACCAGCGGCCGGTTCACCAAGTTCAGCGGCACCATCAAGGTGGATGCGGCGGACGTGAGCAAGTCCAGCGTCGAGGTGAGCATCGAGGCCGCCAGCATCGCGACCGACAACGACGGTCGGGACAAGCACCTGAAGAGTGCCGACTTTTTCGATGTGGAGAAGTTCCCCACCATCACCTTCAAGAGCACCTCGGTGAAGGAAGTGGCCAAGGGCAAGCTGGAAGTCACCGGTGACTTCACCCTGCGCGGCGTGACCAAGCGCATCACCATCCCCATCACCAACGCGGGCACCCAGCCCGGCATGCAGCCTGGCAGCGTGATCGCGGGCTTCATCGACGGCGCCGTGACCATCAACCGCAACGACTACGGCATCAAGTATGGCCCCGGGGTCCTGGGCGACGATGTGGCCATCAGCCTCAACATCGAGGCCGGCAAGAAGTAAGGGGACGCCCCCAAGCTGGGGGTCGCGCTCGATCGTGATGGGAGGCACGGGGTTTACCCCGCTGCCTCCCAGTCTCTTTGGGCTAAACTGGGCCTTCATGCGAGCGCGCCCATGAATCATCCCCACTCCCCCGAGACCTCGAACGAACCCCTGGCCCCGGGCCAGCGGTTGCCGGAATCCGAGCGCAAGGCATTCAGCCCCGAGGCCATCGCCGAGATCCAGGCGATCATGGCGCAGTACCCGGACAAGCTCGCCGCCACGCTGCCGGCGCTCTACATCGCCCAGCGGGAGTTCGGCTTCGTGAGCCTGGCGGCCATGCGGGCTGTGGCTGCGACCATTGGCATCCCCGAGGGCCATGTCTTCGGCGTGGCGACCTTCTACACCATGTATCAGAAGGCTCCGGTGGGTAAGTTCCACTTCCAGGTCTGCACCAACATCAGCTGTGCCCTGCGCGGCGCAGCGCAGCTGCTGGAGAAGGTCTGCGAGCGCACCGGCGTCAAGCCCGGTCAGGGCCCCAGCCCCGATGGGCTGTGGAGCGTCGAAGAGGTGGAGTGCCTGGCCGGCTGCGGGGTGGCCCCCTGCGTCCAGGTGAACCAGGACGTCTACGACGAGCTGGTGGACGAGGACAAGCTCGTCGAGGTCATGGAAGCCTGCAAGCGGGGCGA
>CAIRAS010000178.1 GCA_903876615.1 uncultured Holophagaceae bacterium | reverse complement strand
GCCCCCATTCACCTTCAGGTGTCGGGTGCAACGCTCTCTCTCCCCTTCTCGGGCACCGTCACCGTTTCGACTCCCGTTTCAGGAACCGGCTACGGCACCTTCCTGATTGACGAGCGCGACTGGGCCTCTGCTGTCGCCGCTGGTTGCTGGATGCACACCGACAGTGCCCTCCAGGCCGCCACGGGTGGCAACCCCAACAACCCCGTTTCCCCTGCCATCATGCCCGATGGTCAGATCGCCCCCGTGATCGGCACTCCCACCGTCGTGGGCGTCATCAAGGCCGCGAACATGAACACCACGGTTGACCAGCAGTTCGGCTGGGTTGCCGGTGGTTCCTTCATCGTGACGGGTGCCATCGCCACCAACGCCTCGACCTCTCTGGTGACTGCCGCTGGTGGCATCTACAACACCACCTCCAAGTCCGGCGTGATCTGCGCCGCCGCCACCGTCTATTCGGGCCTGACGACTGCGACCAGTGCCATCTCCATCGCCACTGCCGCGACCAACGTGTGGACCTACAACGCCACCACGATGCCGTATTTCTCTCTGACCACCGCCAACGGCAATACCGCTACCGCCGACATCTTCCTGCTCGGCTTCAGCATCAGCTAGTAGACCCTCACGGGAGGGTCCATGCAGTTGACGGACAATTTCACCCTCGAAGGGCTGTGTTATTCCGACACAGCCCTTCGTCGTGGATTGGACAATACGCCCAACTCAGGGAACATCCACTACCTCCAGAGGCTCTCCGAAGAACTCCTGGAACCTGCATGGGCATTGCTGGGCCCATTTCACATCAACTCTGGCTTCCGGTCCCCGGCAGTCAATCAAGCTGTAGGCGGGGCGCAAAACTCTGCCCACATGGACGGCAGGGCTGCCGACATCGCCCCACTCCACATGAGCCTCACCGAGGCATTTGACGCTTGCCGCGCCCTGCCGTTTGACCAACTCATCATCGAATGCGGGGCTTGGCTGCACCTGGCCATTGCCCGTGATGGCGAGACACCAAGACACCAGACGCTGAAGGCCACGGGTGGCCCAGGCGCATGGCATTACGAACCTGCCTAGATGGAAGGGCAATATGAGCAATTTTCTGGATATGTCTCCAATCCCACTCACAACCGCAGATGCCGCACCTGAAACTGGCACAGCTACAGCAGCGGGACCGTGGATAAAGAACCTCGGAACACCAGGAGGTATCCAAGTCGTCCTAAGCAATACGACCACTCCGACTGCCACGGTTCAGGTCGAATACAGCAACTTCAATAGTTCCGCGCAGAAGGGTGTGATTTTAAATGATGTTCTGTCCCTGACTGCCGCAGGCCAAGGAGCCGGTTCGATCCTTTTGAATGGCTATCTGTATGTCCGGATCAGAGTCACGGCAATTTCGGGGACTGGCGCATATGTCACTGGCTCACTTGGTGTGGCATAGGAGGAACCATGCGCTCACTGATCCTCGCCCTCCTCACCACGCTCTCCCTGCTGGGCCAGGGGACGCCGTGGCTGCCACCGAAATACACGCCGCCCGGGGGCACCACCTCGATCAGCGTCCAGGGCTTCATCAACGGCCAGGGCGTCTTGCCCGAGGCATTCGGCGCGAAAGGTGATGGCGTCACGGACGATACGGCGGCGCTCAAGGCTGCTGATGCCTATGCACAGTCGAGTACCAATCTGTTACTCCTCCAGAACAACTACAAATTCACAG
>CAIRAS010000177.1 GCA_903876615.1 uncultured Holophagaceae bacterium | reverse complement strand
GCCATGCGGATGGCCGTGGCATCTTCCAGGAGGGCTGCACCTTTCGCCATCTCAGGCCTCCCCGGCCAGCGGGGGCACGGCACCCGCCGGCAGCCAGTGGAGCAGGGCCCGGTGCAGGGCCTCCACCCGGACGGGCTTGGGAATGTGATCATCCATGCCGGCCTCGATGCAGCGCTCCCGGTCGCCCATCATGGCGTTCGCGGTCATGGCCACCACGGGCAGGCGGCGGCTGCCGCGCTCCCGCTCGCGGATGCGCCGGGTGGCCTCGAAGCCGTCCATCTCGGGCATCTGGCAGTCCATCAGCACCAGGTCGTAGGCCACGCCGACAAGCGCATCCAGGGCCTCGACGCCGGTGCCGACCACATCCGCCACAATCCCCAGCTTCCGCAACATCACGAGGGCCACCTTCTGGTTCACGAGGTTGTCCTCGGCCAGCAGCACCCGCACCTTCACCGGACCGCCAGCGGTCGGCACGGGAACTGCCGAGGCCAGCTTTTCCGAGGCTAGTCTGTCGGGCTCGAGGAGACCCCGCAGGTGGCTGGGCCGCACGGGCACCGAGAGGAAGGTCTGGACCCCCTTGCGGGCAGCGATCTCGCGGAAGTCAGGGCGGTAGAGCGGGCTCACCAGGACGACAGTCCCCTCCCGGTCCTGCTCCAGGGCGAGGTCGAGGGTACCGGGCGCCGCCAGCACCAGGGCTCCCGGCCGCCGGACCTGCGCGAGCCAGGCGGAGATGTCCGCCCCCGCGGGAGAGACCACCGGTTCCAGGCCCCAGGCCTCGAGCTGAGCGGCGATGAACCGGGCCACCACGGGCGGCAGTCCCGCCAGGAGCACGCTGGGGGTCCGGGGGCGCAGCGGCGCCTGCGGACTCCGGACCTGCAGCCGGAGGGTGAACCAGAAGGTGCTGCCTGCACCCAGGGTGCTGCTGACGCCGATGCTGCCGCCCATGAGCTCCGCCAGGCGCTTGCTGATGGTGAGCCCGAGGCCCGTGCCGCCGTATTTACGCGTGGTGGAGTTGTCGCCCTGGAAGAACGAGCTGAAGAGGCGGTCCACCACGTCGGGCCGCATGCCAATGCCGGTGTCCCGCACCTCCACCCGGAGGATGACCTGGCCCCCCTCCCGCGACTCGGGCTGCACCCGCACCTCCACGGAGCCCTCATGGGTGAACTTCAGGGCGTTGTCCATGAGGTTGGTGAGGATCTGGCGAATGCGCGTGGGGTCCCCGGCCACCGCCAGGGGCGTGGCGGCATCCACGAACAGCCCCAGCTCCACGCCCTTGCCCTGGGCCTTCACGGCCAGCACGGCCTGCACGTCCTCGATGACGGACAGCAGGTCGAAGTCCAGGGTCTCGAAGGCCAGCTTGCCGGCCTCGATCTTGGAGAAGTCGAGGATGTCATTGATCAGCGTGAGCAGCGCCTCGCCGCAGGAGCGGACGGTCTCGGCGTACTGCCGCTGCTCCCCGCCCAGGGGCGTGTCCAGCAGCAGGCCGGTCATCCCGATGATGCCGTTCATGGGCGTGCGGATCTCGTGGGACATGTTCGCCAGGAACTCGCTCTTGAGGCCCGAGACCTCCAGGGCCCGGTCCCGCGCCACTTCCAGCTCGATGGCCACCTCTTCGAGCTTGATCTCAGCCCGGCGGCGCTCGGTGATGTCGTGGTACTGCCAGAGGTGGCCCAGGTACTCCTCGCCCACCAGGATCGGCACGAAGTCCCGGGAGAGGATGCGGCCATCCGCCAGGGCCAGCTCCTCGCCGAGCACCGGCACCCGCGCCAGGGCCACCGCGTCCTGGCGGGCCAGGAAGGTCGCCGGTTCCGCCAGCAGCGGCAGGCACTCGTCCAGCAGGTCGCGGGTCTCGCTCTCCACCAGCATGTGGGCCGGCACAGGCACCTGGAACAGCTGGCAGAAGGTCTCATTCAGCAGGGCGATCCGGCGCCCCTCGGTCTCCACCAGGATGCCCGCCTGCATGTTCTCGATCAGCGCCCGCAGGCGGCTGGTGGCCATGCGCAGGACGATCTCGGTGCGCTTGCGCTCGGTGATGTCGTTGAGCGTGCCCGACACGCCGAGGACCACGCCGCCCTCATCGAAGGTGATGCGCTGGTGGGCGTCCACCCACTTCACTTCGCCCGTCCGGGTGGGCACGCGGAACTCCCCTTCAAAGACCGCCTGCCCCGTGTCCACCGCGTAGGTGAGCATGTTCAGGTAGCGGGGGTTGTCCGCGGGGTGCAGGAACCCCAGGAAGGGCTGCCCCAGGCTCTCCTCGACCGGGAAGCCCGTGAGGTCGGTCCAGGCCGGATTCAGGAAGGCCCACTGCCCCTGCCGATCGATCTGGAAGAGCACCTCCTTCAGATCCTCCACCAGGGCCCGGTAGCGGTCCGCTTCCGCCCGGGCAGAGGCCAGTTGCGCCTCCAGGGAGGCACGGTTGACCGGAGGGGTGGGCAGAGCGGGGTCGGCAGCCATTTCCCCCTCATCGGCCCAAACCCGCCGGACCCCAAGAAAATGAGTTCTTGTTTTTTTCGCTTTTTGCCTCACCCTTGAGACATCCCTCTGGAGGTCCCATGGCCGCGTCCGAGCAAGACGATCGCCTCAAAGCTCTTACCCGCACCCTGGCCGACATCGAGCGGGCCTTCGGCAAGGGCTCCATCATGAAGCTGGGCGACCGCATGGGCACCGCCGAAGGCATCGAGGTGATCAGCACCGGCTCCATCGCCCTGGACTCCGCCCTGGGCGTGGGGGGCGTGCCCAAGGGCCGCGTGGTCGAGGTCTATGGCCCCGAGGCCAGCGGCAAGACCACCCTGGCCCTCCACATGGTGGCCCAGGCCCAGAAGAAGGGTGGCCTGGCCGCCTTCATCGACGCCGAGCACGCCCTGGACCCCGAGTACGCCAAGAAGCTCGGCGTGGACATCGAGAACCTCTTCATCAGCCAGCCGGACAGCGGCGAGCAGGCCCTGGAGATCTGCGATCAGCTGGTGCGCAGCGGCGCCCTGGACATCATCGTCATCGACTCCGTGGCGGCCCTGGTGCCCAAGGCCGAGATCGACGGCGAGATGGGCGACAGCCATGTGGGCCTGCAGGCCCGCCTCATGAGCCAGGCCCTGCGCAAGATGACCGGCACGATCAGCAAGACCCACACCTGCGTGGTGTTCATCAACCAGATCCGCATGAAGATCGGCGTGATGTTCGGCAGCCCCGAGACCACCACCGGCGGCAATGCCCTCAAGTTCTACGCCTCCGTGCGCCTCGACGTGCGCAGCATCCAGAGCATCAAGGGCAACACCAACGATCCCCTGGTGGCCACCAAGGACGAGGACTCCTCCGTCATCGGCAAGAAGACGAAGGTCAAGGTCGTGAAGAACAAGGTCGCGCCGCCCCTCAAGGTGGCCACCTTCGACATCATGTACGGCGAGGGCATCAGCCGCACCAGCGAGCTGGTGGAGCTAGGCACCCAGCTGGAGATCATCCAGAAGAGCGGCTCCTGGTACAGCTACAAGGACAGCCGCCTGGGCCAGGGCGCCGAGAACGTGAAGAAGCTCTTCACCGACAACCCCGAGCTGGCGGACGAGGTCGAAGGCCTCATCCGTGAGCGCCTGGGGATGAAGGTCGCCGAGGCCTGAGCGCCCGGCCAGACCCCGAGCATCGCCCTGCGCGCCCTTGGAAGGGGTCGGCAGACGGCGGCGGTTCCCACCTGGGGGCCGCCGCCGTTTTTATGCCAATTGGCAGCCTCAGGGAAAAATCTCACCACGAAGACACCAAGGGCACCAAGGGGTGCCGTCACATCAAGCATGAGTCCGCCGAAGGTGGCTTCCGGCATCGCCGGAAGTGATCCCGTGCTGAACGAGCGGCAGTCCCCAGTTGTTGCGGACAAGGTGGCCCCGCCTGCGGGGCCACCTTCTTGGTGCCCTTGGTGGTGAAGGCTTTTTGAATTTCCTCCCCTCGCGAGCGGCCCTCCATCACGACGGGTCGGACCAGCCTACTCCGAGTCCTGCACGCCCAGCCCAGCGCCGCGCAGGTGGCGCGGCAGCGGGGGGGCGCCCTGGGAGCTGACGCCCCCGCCACCCGGCGCGGTCTGGCGCGGGGCTGCCGGTCGGGCACCCGGACCTGACGGCAGGTTCTTCATCTGCTCGGCGGTGGCGAAGCACTCCAGCCGCGCCAGCTGCTCGGCGGTCGGGAAGCCCTCATAGCGGACCCGCCGGGGTCCCCAGATGGCCACGACCTCACCCTTGAGTTCTTGGATCCGGGG
>CAIRAS010000176.1 GCA_903876615.1 uncultured Holophagaceae bacterium | reverse complement strand
GTGTTGCTGGGGAAGTAGGCGAAGAAGGACGGGTGGTTCCAGTGGGTGATGCCCGGCAGGATGTCCCGGTCCAGGGCCGCCAGCGCCTGGTCCATACGCCCGCCCGTCTGCGGCGGGTGGTCCGGGAAGGCCGCCCGGATGTCGCCGGGCTGGGCCTGGCTCATGACGGGCAGGCGCTCCAGCCCCTCGCGGTAGTCCGCGATCCAGTCCACGAGCTGATAACCGAGGCGGCGGAAGTGTTGGGCGTCCATGGGGACCATTGTGCCGTGTTGAACCCGATCGCTGCGCGATCGGGTTAGGTGAAAAGCATGGGAGGGGTGCTCAGAGAACCGGAGGTTCTCCCTGGCTCTTGCTTTCTATCTTTGAAATCATAAAATGATTTCAAAGCAAGCCACCACCAAAGAACGAGGAGCCCCCAACAATGTTCAGCACCACGCTCCGACTTGATGACGACCTGGCGGCCTTTCTGCATCAGGCGGCGGCAGCGCAGGCCCTGAGTGCGAACGGCTGGCTGGTGGCGCTGCTGCGGCGGGAGCAGGCGTTGGCGGCGCGGCGGAAGCTGGCGGCGGACTGGGCAGCCTATGGCAGGGATGTGGAGGCCCAGGACATGGACTATGCCTTCGCTGCCCAGGCGGAGGTGGCGGCGGCCGAACCGAGGCGCCGCACCTACCGGGCCCGGAAGCCCAAGTGAGCGGCGCGGTGCCTCGCTGCAGCCGGGGCGAGCTCTGGCTGCTGGACTGGAGCCCCGGGCGGAGCTCGGAGCAGGGCGGCTTCCGGCCGGGGCTCATCGTCCAGTCGGACCTGGGCAACCATGCCGAGGGCGCCCGCACCACGATCCTGGTGCCCCTCACCACCCAGGGGCGGCCTTATGTCTTCTACGTGCCCATCCCCAAAGGCAAGGACAACGGCCTGGGCGCCGACTCCTGGGCCAACGCCACGCAGGTGTTCACCGTGGACAAGGCCCGCCTCACGAAGCGCCTGGGCCGCGTCACCCCGGCCCAGCTGCGGGCCCTGGGCGCGGCGCTGCGGGCGGTGCTGGAGCTGTAGGGCGGGGCGAAGCGGCTACCGGACTTGGTAACCGGTGATCGAGTAGGCTCAGCCCCAGCCTACAAGCTCAAAGCCGGATCCACAGATTTCACAGATTGCACAGATTATAAAGATGCCCGATTATCGGCCTGACTCCGCTAAAAAGGCGCTCCACGAAGAACACGAAGACGCCCTGCGGGCGCAGGAAGCACACGAATGCGCCCTGGCTCATCCCGGGCATCCCCAAGGGGGCGGCGGCTGGCTGCGGCCCCAAAAAGCCGTTCCAGCCGCCCCCTTGGCCGGTCGCACGCGACCGGGGGCCCAAGGCCCGGATGCCCTGTCCCCGCGATGACTGCGCCTTCGTGCCCCTGTGGGTCTGTGCTTCGTGTCCTTTGTGGAGATCCTTGCAAGCCAAATCTGGCGGAGCAAGGCCGATAACCAGGTGTCTTTGTAATCTGTGCAATCTGTGCAATCTGTGGATCCGCTTCTGGCCTTTAACAGCTGGGATGGGTCAGCGCCCATCTGCGACGATCTGCGGCATCTGCGGTTCTGCTCTTGACCTTGCTCGGAGGAGGCTGAGGCCGGACGAGATCCAGTCTCTGATATCGTTTGCGAATGCAACCGAAGACCTCCTGGAACCTCGAGTGGCTGACCGACCCCGGCAGCGAGAGCCTCTCCTTTCCCCGGGGCTGGTCGGACCTGGAGCGCACCGAGATCCCCCTGCCAGAGGGGCGCGGGAAGGGGCACATCGAGCTCTATCACCAGGGCCAGGGCATGGACATCTGCCGAGGCACGGTCAGCTTTCCCCCCGCCATGACCGGGCAGCTGGTGTCCATGGCCGTCGCCCAGGGCAGCGTGCCCGAGCCCATGTTCGGCGTGCACTCGGCGCGCTCGGGGACCGTCGTCGTCAAGGAGCGCTGTGTGGGGGCGGAGCTGATCTTCCGCAAGGACATCACCCTCTTCCAGCACGTGGCGCACCTGGACTTCGAGTCGCTGGTGGATGCCAGCGAGGAGGTAGAGGTCACGGTCATCACCATGGGGGTGCCCGTGCTGGCCACCCTGGTGGGTCAGGACTCGGCGGACCGGCTGCTGGAGACCCTGGGCATCGCCAAGCTATCCTCCGCGGCCACGAAGGTCCTGCCCCACGCGGTGAGCCGGATCCTCCATGACACCCTGCCGACCGGCCTCTCGGGCCAGATGCGCATCCTGTTCAGCCAAGCCAAGACCCTGGAATACCTCTGCGCCCTCTCGGCCTTGCTGGCGGGTCCGGCGGCGGCGCCCCGGGGCGACGCCCGCCTGGCCAAGGCGGTGGCTGCGCTGCGCACGGAGCTCCAGGGGCTGGAGGGGAAGGTGCCCAACCTCAGCGAGCTGGCCCAGAAGTACGGCCTGTCCGCGAAGGCGCTCAGCGAGGCGTTCCGCAAGCAGAACGGCACCTCGATCTACGCGTTCCTCTCGGACTTCCGCCTCACGGAAGCCCATCTGGCCCTGGAGCGGACGGACATCCCCATGAAGGCCCTCGCCGCGAACCTCGGCTACAGCCACGTGAACAACTTTATCTACGCCTTCAAGAAGAAGTTCGGCTACCCCCCCGGCAGCGTGCGCAAAGGGCAGGGCAGCACCTGAGCTCGATTCCCGATCGGAAGAAGTAACTAACTGATTGCCACCAAGACACCAAGGGCACCAAGGGCACCAAGAAGAACATGGCCCCTCAGGCGGGGCCATCTTGCGCGGAACAACTGGGGACTGACGCCCGTTCAGCACGGGTTGGATTCCGGGGGCGGACCCGTGCGGGGTGGGATGGCGCCCCTTGGTGTCCTTGGTGCCTTCTCGGTATCGGCTGTGCCGATACGCGAGACAGACAGATACCTGGTGGTGGCTTTTTCAGGATCTTCCGGGATTCCCGGGATGATCCTCGGCCACGCACTTGCAGGCATCCCCGTCCATCCCATTGATCCCCGTCATGCTTTTGCTTTCTGGGACGGAATGCCAGGCCGAAGGTTCAAAGACAAGTGCCTATTGGACGGGGATAAAAACGGATGAACGGGGATAACTGCCAAGAGGCGCCGAAAGCAGG
>CAIRAS010000175.1 GCA_903876615.1 uncultured Holophagaceae bacterium | reverse complement strand
TGTCGCCCCGCCCGAGGGTGTCCCAGGCGAAGGCGCTGTCCTCGTCCCGGGCCCCGCCGAAGGCCACGCCGAGGCCGATGAGGACCACCAGAGCCACGGCTCCGCCGATGACAAGTTTCGTATTCCGGGAGGCCATCTACTTGGCCCCGAGCAGGCGCATGCCGATGGCGCAGGCCATGGGCACGAGGACGGCCAGCAGCGCGCCGGCGGTCTTGACGCGGACCAGGTAGCGCAGGGCCAGGAAGGCCAGCGCGGCCTCGGCGAAGTAGAAGAGGTCCAGGGCATAGTACAGGGCCTGCAGCTTGACGCTGTCGACGTGCAGGAAGTAGCCCAGGGAGGTCGGGGCCACCTTGTCGGGGGTGAGGCCGCCGATGGGACGCACGAGGCAGATCACCGCGATGAGCAGCATGTGGGGCAGCTTCACGAGGCCTGGCACGATGGCGGCGCTGAGGGCCTGCAGGTAGCTGGGCGCCCCGTCTTCGGGCAGGGCCTTGCCGATGAGCCAGTAGAAGAGGGCCACCAGTGCCATGGCCGCGGGGGTGATGAACAGGACGCCGAGGATGCCGAAGGGCAGGATGAACTTCTTCTGCATGTCGATGACCATGTCGATCTGCGCGGCCTGGATCTGCGGGTTGCGCTCCAGGATGGGGCGGAGCATCTCGTCCACGTCCACCTTGAGCCCCCAGATGACCGTGATGATCAGGGAGGCCACCATGATCACGCCCAGGGCCCAGCCCCAGCTGGGGGCCTGGTTGAGGCGGCGGAACAGGTCCACGGGAGCCGTGAACACGCCGACGAGCTGCTCCAGCAGGCCCGGCGCCTGAGGACGCGGCGCCTCGGGCTGCTCGCCGTACAGGGAGGAAGGCTGTTCACTCATGGCAAGGACCTCTCAGACAACGAGCCAACTTTAACGCACCTGCGGAACCCGGGCCAGGACCGCCGCGGCGCCTGGCCTGGCCGCCGGTGCTACATTGAGGGCTCATTGCCGCCCAGGAGTCCCATCCCATGTCCGCCCTGGATCGCCTCGCGGAGCACCAGCTGGTGGTGGTGACTGGGAAGGGCGGGGTCGGCAAGACCACCCTCGCCTCGGTGCTGGGCCGCCTCCTGGCCGCGCGGGGCCGACGGGTGCTCCTGCTGGAGGTGGACCCGCGGGTGAGCCTCCACCAGGCGCTGGGGACCGACCCCTCAGGCGGCAACATCGTGCAGGCGGGTCCGGGCCTCTGGCTCCAGAACCTCCAGCCTGCAGCGGTCATCGAGGGCCTGGTCCACGAGAAGGTCCCCCTCGACTACCTGGCCCGGAAGATCGTGGAGAGCCCCGCCTTCCACCACTTCGTGGAGGGGGCGCCGGGCCTGAAGGAGACGGCCCTGCTGGGCTACGCCTATCGGACCCTGCACCAGGGCCGGCGCCCCCGGGCCGACCTGGTGATCCTGGATGCCCCTGCCACGGGCCATGGCGCCACCCTGCTCGCCGCGCCGGGGCTGCTGGCCCAGGCGGCCCAGGGCGGCCAGCTGGGGGACATGGCCGCGGACCTGGCGGCCTTCCTGGCGGACCCCACCCGCTGCGCGGTGACCCTGGCCACCCTGGCGGAGGAGATGCCCATCCAGGAGACGCTGGAGCTCTTGGAAGTGCTGGAGGCCAGGCTGGGCCTGCGCCCCGACCTGATGGTGGCGAACGGGCTGTACCCCGTGCCTCCGGAGGGTCCCGGCCTGGAGTTGCTGAAGATCCGCCACCGCCTGAACCAAGCGGAGCTGGCCCGGCTCAGGGCGGCCTGGGACGGCCCGCTGGTGCCGCTGCCGCTCCTCCCGCTGGAGCGGGGGCCGGCGCTGATCGACCGGCTGGCCCAGCTGTTCCTGCAGGAGAACCCATGAGCGCCGGCGTGCTCTCGGGCGACCTCCTCGTGGTGGTGGGCGCCGGCGGCGTGGGCAAGACCACCCTGGCGGCGGCCCTGGCCCTGGGGTCCGCCCAGCAGGGGCGCCGAACCCTGGTGATGACCTTCGATCCTTCGCTGCGCCTCAAGGATGCCCTCGGCGTGGGCAAGGCTGCATTGGATGAGCCGGTCCCCGTGCGCGAGGTGGCGCCTGGCCACCTGGATGCGGCCCTCCTGGACGCGAAGCGGACCTTCGACCGCCTCATCCACACCTACGCCCCCGATGCCGCGGCCGCGGAGCGGATCTTCTCCAACCCGTTCTACCGGGACATGGCCGGAAACCTGGCGGGCATCCTGGAATACATGGCCATGGAGCGGCTCTTCGAGATGCGGGCCTCGGGTCGGTACGACCGGATCATCCTGGACACGCCGCCCACCCGCCAGGCCCTGGACTTCCTCCAGGCGCCGGAGCGGATGATGCACCTGGTGAACAACCGGGCCATCCGGTTCGCCATGGACCCCTGGTGGGACCGCAAGGGCGGGAAGAACCTGGGCTACCGCCTCGCGGCCATGGGGGCCATGGAGCTGTCCGACCGCCTCGTCGGGCGGCGCTTCCTGCTGGACGTGGTGGAGTTCATCCGGGCCTTCGCGCCCCTCTTCGAGGGGTTCCGCCAGCGGGCCGAGGAAGTCCAGAAGCTGCTGCAGGCCCGGGAGACCCGCTTCCTGCTGGTGGCGGGGCCCGGCTCGGACCGGGTGCCCGACGCGATGTTCTTCCTGCGCAAGCTGCAGGAGACCGGCCACCGGCTCGGCCCCGTCCTGGTGAACCAGCTCCACCCGGAGCCGGGGCCCGGCGCGGGCCGAGGGCCGGGTGCCGAGCTGCTGCGCTTCCTGGCGGCCCGGGACCGGCGTGGCCTGGAGCTCCTGCGGAGCCTCTTGCCGGGTCCCCAGGAGATCCTCCCCGTGCCCCTGGAGCCCAATCCCCCCGGCGATCTGGTGGAGCTGGGCCAGCTTTTCGACAAAATGCTAAACACAAAGTCTTTATAGTAAGTAATTAAAAAAAATTACCGCATCGCGGTAATTTTCTCCTGGCGTCTTTACCGCAATGCGGTATATTTGAATCCTGAAAGGGGTCCAGGATGATCCGCCTGATCAAACGGTACGGTGGCGCCAGCCGGAAGCTCTACGACACGGAAGAGAGCCGCTACGTTTCGCTCGAGGAGATCTCGGCCTGGATTCGTTCCGGCCAGGAGATCAAGGTGGTCGACAGCGGCACCGGCGAGGACGTCACCTCCCAGACCCTGGCCCAGAGCATCTACGAAGACCACAAGCGCGGCTCCTCCCTGCTTTCGGGCGACCTTCTGCATGAGGTCATCCGGCGGGGCAGCGAGGTCCTGAGCGAGGGGGCCGACCGGGTCCAGGCCAAGGTCGACCGCATGGTCCGTACCTCCGTGGACCGCCTCGCCCACGCCACTGCCGGGCCCGAGGACATGACCCAGCTGCGGGCTCGCCTTGCTGAGCTCGAAGCCACCCTGGCCGAGCTGGAAGCCAGGACGGACCGCCCGAAACCACCCAGCCGACCCCGCTCCACCCGCAAGACCGCTCGTTAATCCCAAACCCCTCCCGGCGCTGGAGCCGGATGAAAGGAGCAAGACCATGGCCATCAAGAAGAAGAACGACCTCATGCCCAGCCTGAAGGAATCTGCCTACCACATCTGGCTGGCGGGCCTCGGGGCCTACAGCGTCGCCGGAGAGGAAGGCACCCGCCTCTTCAACCAGCTCGTGGACAAGGGCGCGGAGCTGGATGAGGCGAACAAGGAGCGCATCCTTGAGCTCGCAGAGCGCGCCAAGGGCCTGAAGGGTGATGCCAAGGGTGCCTGGGACAAGCTCTCGACTCCCTTCGAAGGCGGACTGGCGACGGCCATGCACCGTCTGGGCGTCCCGACCCGGGAAGAGATCGTCAACCTCACCCAGCGGGTGGAGGAGCTGACGAAGCTGGTGGCCAAGACCAAGGCCCCTGCCAAGCCGGCCGCCAAACCTGCCGAAGCGCCCAAGCGCAAGACCAAGTCTGCCAAGGCCTGAGGGTCCCATGCCCTCCCGTCGCCGTGCCAAGGGGCGGGTGGGGCTCGCCTTGGCTGCCGGAGGGGTGCTGGGGGGCGTCTACGAAGTAGGCGCCCTCCGAGCCCTTGAGGAAGCCATCGGGGGCCTCGACCTGAACCGCCTGCGAGTCATCGTAGGGGTGAGCGCAGGCTCCTTCATCGGGGCCCATCTGGTCAATGGCGTCACGGTGACCGAGATGATCCGGGGCCTGGCCGCCGAGGGCGGCAGTGAGGCCCTGTTCGACCAGTCCATTTTCTTCATGCCGGCCTACAAGGAAATGGCGCGGCGTGGGCTCCAGCTGCCTTCGGTGATCAGCGAGGCCCTGACGCAGCTGGCCAAGGGGCCGGAGGATCCCTCCTTCATCGGGACCCTCGAGGGCCTCGGCCGCTCCCTCCCGGTGGCCCTGTTCAGCAATGAGGGCGTCCAGGAATACCTGGCGAAGGCCTTCTCGCGACCGGGCCGCAGCGACGACTTCCGGCAGCTGCGGCAGAAGTTCTTCGTGGTGGCGACGGATGTGGAGACGGGTCGGAGGGTGGTGTTCGGCGGCCAGGGCATGGACCACATCCCCATCTCCCTCGCGGTGCAGGCCAGCACGGCCGTGCCCGGCCTCTACCAGCCCGTCGAGGTCGAGGGACGGGTCTGCGTGGACGGCGTGCTCCTGAAGACCATGCATGCCTCCGTAGCCCTGGACCATGGCGCTGACCTGCTGCTCTGCGTGAATCCCCTGGTGCCCATGGACACGGGCTCCGAGGATGCCCGTGAGGCGCTGGGGAAGCGGGCGGTCCAGCGGGGCGGGCTGCCGGCCCTGCTGTCCCAGAGCTTCCGGATCCTCATCCACTCCCGGGCCGTCCTGGGCATGGAGCGCGCCGCCCAGAGCCATCCGGACAGTGACCTGGTGCTGTTCCAGCCGGAGTCCACCGAGCATCGGCTCTTCACGAACCTCTTCCGCTTCCGCTCCCGCCGCAAGATCTGCGAGATCGCCTACCAGCAGACCCGGCAGGACCTCTGGCGACGGCGGGAGTTGCTCGGACCCCTGTTCGAGAAACACGGGCTGGCCCTTCAGCTGGACGTGCTGGCGGATCCCTACCGGACCGTCTGGGACTGCATCGAGTCTCCCCGCGAGCGCAAGGTGAGCGTGGCCGATCAGCTGGATGGGGCCCTGCGGGTCCTGGAGGTTGGGCTCAGTCGGAAGGGCGCCAAAGGCCGGTGATCTTTGGTTCATCCAGAATCTCCGGTGAAGAGCAACCACTCTCGCGGAGAAATGACGAGGGGAGCGGAGGGCCGCTGAGGGCTGTGGCCTAACCGCTATCCTCTGCGAACCTCAGCCCTCTCCGCATCCTCTGCGAGAGTGGTTGCTCTTCCCCTACGTGCCGGATGAATCCACGGGCCGTTGGCATTCCCGGGAATCCCGGAAGAACCCTCGTCAATCTGCCAGTTCCGCCTTGGCCAGCTCGACGTCCAGGCGCTCCATGGCGTCCAGGGGCTGGACTGCGGCCGCCTCGCGGTACAGGGCCTCGGCCTCCTTCCGCCCACTGCGGCCCTTGAGCAGGACCAGGCCGTTGGCATACTCGATGCGGTAGATGGCCGATTCCGGGAATAGCTCGAGGCACTTCCGGTAGTGCTCCAGGCCGACCTTCTCCTTGGCGCCATAGGTGAGGCTGCCCACCAGGCTGCCCACCTTGTCGATGACCTCGGCGTGGTAGGTGCCCAGGGCGGCGTGGGCATCGGCGTGCTCCGGGTCCAGTTCCAGGGCGCGGGTGAGGCTGTCCTTGATCTTGCCGCCCAGGCCCTGGGCCAGGGCCTTCACCACGGAGATGCCCTGGCTGTAGCGCCCGAGGGCGTAGGCGTGGAGGTAGCAGTTGAAGGCGTCCCCGGGCGCCTTGGCCATCTGCGCCTCGCACCGCGCGGCCACCTCCTGGAAGAGCTTCAGCTGGGCCGCCTCGTCCTCCTCCAGGTAGTTGGCGTAGATGTTCTGGGCGTGGTTCGCCACGTTGGAACCCGCCGCGCCGGCGGCCAGGCCCACCTCGACGGCCTTGGCGAACTCGCCGGCATGGTAGTGAAGCCAGGCCTGGAGCACATTCTTGTCTTCGGGGAAGGGCTCGCGGTTCCCCTTGTGGAGCCGGGGCCAAGCCTTCTTGGCGGTTGCGGCCGTGTACACGTAGATCTTGTCGGCGTAAGGGAATGCCGTCCAGGCTGGCTTGGCCATCGAGAGTTCTCCCAGTGAGGTTGCCTTGCTCCTGCTAGTCGAAATCCATGCCAGCCACGACGAAGAGGTAGCCGCGCATGGCATCTTCGGGGGGCGTGCCCCTGAGCTTGGCCCAGGCGTCGAACTTGGCGCGCGCCACGAAGTCGAAGGCGCCGGGCCGGTCGTCCCCGGCGTCGCCCGCCGTGGCCTGCTTGTAGTAGGCGTAGAGGCTGAGCAGGGTGTCGTTGTCCGGCCGCTGGGTGGCGGTCTTGGCCTGGGCCTGGGCCGCCTCGAACTGCGCCTGCAGGGTGGGGTCGATGGCCATCGTGCCTCCTATGCGGGAAAGGTCCCGGCTTAGCTCGCCAGGAGCCGGTCGACCTGCTGCTCGAGGGACTCCTGGATCTTATGGGTGAAGGGCCAGAGCATGATGCCCAGATGCATGTCGATGGCGATGTGGTCCTCCGCCACCTGCACCTCGCCGGTGACCCCATGGCCGTGGAAGGCGCCGCCCAGGCCGTCCCACTCCAGGCTGAGCCCGTAGTGCTGGTGGAGGCTGGAGGCCACCTCGTCGAAGCGCCGCCGCACCTCCTGGCTGCCGAGGCTGTGGGGACGGTGGATGCGGACGCGGGACATGCAGATCCTGATGGCCATCCGGCCGGGAAGCTTGAGGTGGTACGGACAGCATAGCGACTCCTGACCGGGAACAGGAGTCGGG
>CAIRAS010000174.1 GCA_903876615.1 uncultured Holophagaceae bacterium | reverse complement strand
GTTGGCCCACTCCTCGAGCTCCTGCTTGCTGGGCTTGACCACTTCGTCGTAGAAGCCGGGGATCTTCACCTTGCCGGTCTCACCGTCCATCATGGCGGCCACCACCTTGATGAGCTCCGCCAGGGGGATGCGGGCGGCGCCGCCCACCACGCCGCTGTGCAGGTCGTGGTCCGCGGTCTCCAGGGTGAGGCGGAAGCCCTTCAGGCCCCGCAGACCTGCGGGCGTGCTGGGCTTGCCCCGGGTGATCCAGACCGTGTCGCTCACCACGATGGCGTTGGTCTTCAGGCGCGCCTGATGCAGGTTGAGGCCGCTGGCGAAGCTGGGTGAGCCGATCTCCTCCTCGGTCTCCCACAGGAAGTGGATGTTCAGAGGCACGCCGGCGCGGCGGGCCGCCAGGGCGCCGAAGAACGCGGTGACAGCCGGTCCTTTGTCGTCCGTACTGCCGCGGCCCCGGTAAGTGTCACCATCTACCACAAAGCTAAAGGGCTCCGCCGTCCACTCAGGCTCGTTGGCAGGCTGCACGTCCATGTGGTTGTAGACCGTGATGGTGGGCAGGCTGGGATCCTCGCCGAACCAGCCGTGGATTAAGGGATTGCCGCTGGTTTCCAGGATCTCGGCCTTGCCCCCGTGGTGCTCAAAGAGGGCCCTGGCGGCTTCGGCGATACGCCTCACGTCGACCTGGTGAGCCGGGTCGGCACTGACTGAGGGAATCTCAACCAGGGTCTTCAATTCAGCTTCGAAGGCCGCACGGTTCTCGGTGGCGAACTGCCTAAGGGCCTCGCGGGTCAGGTGGGAAGGATTCATTGATGCTCCGATAGAAGGGAACCCATCATCCCACAGGCCGAAATTATTCAGAAAGAGGATCTATCTGCCGTGAATGGTGTGCTTGTGTGGGATCTTGGGGATTCCCTGAGCCAGCTCCTTGTGTGTGCCGCGGATGGCTGCGTTGCCGGGGGGAAAATGATTCGCAGGTTACTGGTGTTGCTGATGCTTTTACTTCCCCACCTCATGGCCTGCTGGAGGTCGAGTAACGGCGACAGTGGCAACCAAGTGTCGGTGCCCGCCATCGTCAGTTTTCTTGGTGGCCGGAGCACGATCTCCCTGGGGAGTAGCACAACGCTGATGGAAGTCTACTCAGGTGGAACGGGGTCCATTGACCATGGCGTGTATGGCGTCCCGAGCCGCGGGGCAGGTGTGAGGATACTCACCTCTAATCTGGCCGAATTCGCCCATGCTGCTGCGCCGACCTAGGGAGTCTAGACTAATCCGTTAGCCAAACTCAGGCGTCAGGTCATGGGCTGCCTGGATGGCCTCATGAGCGGGTAGCCCTTGGTCCAGCGCCGCTTCGTAAAAGGTCCAAAAGAGCGGTGAAGTGAGTCGTTGGGTACCCATTTGGTCAAGGGTGTAGTCTGCGAACTGCTCAGCCAGGTTAGGGCTCTCAGCCTTTATTTCACCGCCAAAACGGTTGAAGAAGTCGAAGTCCACAAGGGCCTCCCAGGCATCGTCAATCTGCCTCTGCGTGGGGCCTGAAAGGTTGGGTGAACTCATGGCTGGGACTATGGTATCAATAGCGGCAAGAGTAGCGGTAGGCCGTGGATCCTGGCCATCAGTGATGGGATCATGGACCTCACTTCACCGGCCTCGTAGCCAGCCTGGACTCGCCGAAAGAGGTTGGGCTTCCCGTGGGGTGCGCTAGGCGGGCCAGCCTCCGGCGGCGCGCAGGCCGGTCCACTCGGGCAGGCCCAGGCTGAGGTTGAGGTTCTGCACGGCCTGGGAGGCCATGCCCTTGCCCAGGTTGTCCAGGGCCACCAGGATGGCGCCGTGGCCACCCTTAGCCGCGACCGCCACCTCCGCGAACGCGCTGCCCAGGGTGGCTGCCATCCGGGGCGACCCGTCCACGATGCGGACGAAGAAGCGGCCCTTGTAGAAGGCCTCGAAATGGGCCTTCAGGGCGGCGGCGTCTAGGCCCGAAGGCAGCGGGAACTGAACCGTGGCGAAAATGCCCCGCACCATGGGCGCACTCTGAGGCACGAAGCTGAGGGGCGCCTCCCAGCCCAGGCTGGCCAGGGTGCGGAGCACCTCGGCCTCGTGCTGGTGGCCCAGGATCTTGTAGGCCTTGAAGTCGTGGGCGCGGCTGGGGTGGTGAGTGGTCTCGGAGAGAGCGGCCCCCGAGCCGCTGGAGCCCGTGGCTGCGGTGACCGCCACGAAGACGGGTTTCCACTGGGCAAGGGGCAGCAGGGCCAACTGCAGGGCGGTGGCGAAGCAGCCGGGGTTGGCGATGCGCTTGGCGCCCGCCATGCGCTCCGGCTTCCAGTCCACCAGGCCGTAGACCCAGGCCGGATCCAGGCGGAAGTCCGTGGAGAGGTCGATGACGATGAGTCGCTCCAGCAGGCCCGGGTGGGTCTGGGCCGCCGCTTCCAGCTCAGGCCAGAGCTTGCCCAGCTCTCCGTGGGGCAGGGCCGAGAAGAGCACCGGCGCGGGGCTTGCCGCCAGGGCCTCCCAGTCCGGGGTGGCTTCGAAGGTCCCCTCCACCAGGCCGCGCAGGTTGGGGTGCTGGGCGTGGAAGGGCTTGCCTGCGTGGCTGCGGGCCGTGCCGCGCAGCGTCTTCACCGCCGGGTGCGTGGAGAGCCAGCGCAGCAGCTCCCCCCCGCCGTAGCCGGACGCGCCGAGAATCAAGACATCAACCTGGGTCATGGAAGGTCACCTAAAAAATCAAACCGCAGAGAACGCAGAGGGCGCAGAGAAAAGAAGGGAACCAGTGATGAACGGTGATGAGAACCCAGAACCTTGCGGGATGCCTCAGTGCCGCGGGGTGGCAACTTTGTGCCCTTTGTGTCCTTTGTGGTTTAAAAGTCCTGTCACGCTTTCGCCGCGAGCTTGGCTTCGACGAGGCCGAGGACGAACTTGCCGAGGGCTTCGGCGTCGGCGCGGGCGTTGCGGGCGGGGAGTCCCAGGGAGGCCACGAAGCGCTCGCCCACGCGGTTGTCCGTGGCGGGGCCGGCGATCAGGTCGGCCCGGATGCCGAAGGCGCTCATGAGCTGGTGGACGCCGCCCGCGACGCCCACGGGGTCGTTGGCGCAGAGGACGAAGGCGCCGCCCAGGGCCCGCAGCTCAGGATCCTGCAGGATGGCCTGCACGCCGTACTCGCCCATGATGCCGTCGCCGGTCTCGGCCACGATGACGTCCACGCCGTGGGCCGCGAGCTCCGAGAAGATGATGCGGGAGACGCTGGCGGCGCTGCCCGCGTCGGTGCAGACGCAGCCCGCGTCCGTAAAGTCGAGGGCCACCTCGGCGCCGTAGTCCCGCATGGCCAGGGCATCACGCATGAGGGAGACGCCCGTGAGCTTGCAGGCGCCCACGCGGTAGCCCGCGCGGCTCAGCTGCCGGATGGCGGCGCAGGCGGCGGCGGTCTTGCCGGCGTTCATGCAAGTGCCCGCCACGTAGACCACAGGACAGTGGGGCGAGAGGCTGGTGCCCTGGAGGGCGCCCATGCGGATGTGGGCCGCCTGGCCCGCGCGGCTCTGGAACTCGGGGAAGACCTGCACCTGGCCCAGCACCTCCATCTCGAAGGGCTTGCCCAGGTCCG
>CAIRAS010000173.1 GCA_903876615.1 uncultured Holophagaceae bacterium | reverse complement strand
CTGGCTGAGCCGGTTCGGGTTCAGTGGCGAGTCGCAGCAAAAGAAAATTTCGGAACTGAGCGGGGGTCAGCAGAACCGCCTCAACCTCGCCCTCACGCTGAAGAGCGAAGCCAATCTGCTCTTCTTCGACGAGCCCACCAACGACCTGGACGTGAACACCATGCGGGCCCTGGAGGAAGCCATCGAGGCCTTCGCCGGTAGCGCCGTGCTGGTGAGCCACGACCGCTGGTTCCTGGACCGCCTGGCCACGCACATCCTGGCCTTCGAGGGGGACTCCCAGGTGCAGTTCTTCGACGGGAACTACAGCCAGTACGAGGACTACCGCAGGGACGTCCTGGGCCTCAAGCCCTTCGATCCGCACCGCATCAAGTACCGGAAGCTGACCCGATGACGGCGGACCTCGCCCGGTCCCTCCGGCTCACGCGCCTGACGGTGCTGGCCGGGCTGTTCCTGGGTGGCGCCGCGGTGGGGCTGGGCTGGACTCAGGGCGCCATCGCCTTCGGGGGGTTTGGCGGCGCCTGCCTCCTGCAGGTCGCCCCGGCCCTCAGCCTGGGCTCGCGCATCGGAGGTGGCCTCGGCAACGAAGGGCTCGAGCGGGATCGGGTGACATTGCGGGCCACCGCCCACCTGCTGCGTCTCCTGGCCCTGGCTGTGGCTGGCTTCAGTCTCCTGGCCCTGCGGGGCGAGTGGATGCCTTCGGCGGACGCCACCACGCGGGGGCTGGCTCTCACGGCCCTGCTGCTGCTGGGGTCCCTCTGGGTCGCCAAGCGCGGGCTGGCGGGCCTGCATCCCGCGCTGGAGCTGGACGCCGCGCGGTCCCGGGTCCTGCTGGAGCTGGCGGTACTGCTGGCGACGGGCACGCTCCTGGGTCTCTGGGTGCCCTGGGCCGATGCGCTGACGGGGCTGGCGGTGGCGCTCCGCCTCTTTGTCGCAGGCCAGGGCCTGGCCAAGGCCACCACCCTGCAGGCTGCCTGCGGAGGGTGTGGCAGCGGCTGCGGCTGCTGATGCGCGTGCTTGAGCTGTTCTCGGGCCTGGGCGGCTGGCGCTGCGCCCTTGGGGACCGCGGCCGGGTGGTGGCGGCCTACGACGTGAGCGAGGCCGCCAATGCCACCTACCAGCTGAACCACGGGGACCTCCCGCGGCCCCAGGAGCTGGCCGCCGTGCCACAGGCAGCGCTGGCCGCCCACGGTGCCGACACCTGGCTGCTGAGTCCGCCCTGCCAGCCCTTCTGCCGGATGGGAAACCACCAGGGCCTGGAGGATCGCCGTTCGCGGGCCTTTCGTCACCTCATGGACGCCTTCCGCGAGGCACCGCCGGACCACCTGGTGCTGGAGAACGTGACCGGCTTCCTGGGCTCCGACGCCCATGCGCTGCTCTCGGAGCGGATCCGCTTCCACGGGATGCATCAGCTGGATCTGCAGGCCTGCCCCTGCGAGTTCTCTTGGCCCAACTGGCGGCCCCGCGTCTATGTGGTGGCCTCGCGGAAGCCCCTGAAGACCCTGCCACGGCCGGTCCTGGCGCCGCGCACCGTGGCCGAGTTCCTGGATGCAGTGGAGGACGAGCGGCTCTACCTGCCGCCCGAGGTGCTGGCCCGCCACTACGAGGGCCTGGATCTCGTCGCGCCCGGGGACGGCCGCACCGCGTGCTTCATCGGCGGCTATGGCAGGCGTTACGTGGGGAGCGGGTCCTTCCTGCGCACGGCGCGCGGCGTGCGCCGCTTCTCGCCCCCGGAGGTGGCGCGTCTGCTGGGCCTGCCCGAGGGGTTCTGCTTTCCCGCGGCACTGTCCCTGGAGGTCCGCTACCGCCTGCTGGGCAATGGCCTCTCCATCCCCGTTGCCGCCTGGGCCCTGCAGCATCTCGCGTAGAATCTCCCCATGCGCCTCCTGCTGTCCGCCTTCGCCCCGGAGCTGGGTCCCCTCGCCGCCGCGCCCCCCGCGGGCTGGAGCGTGGCCACCGTGGGCATCGGCGCCGTGACCGCCGCGGCGGCGACTGCGCGACTGCTGGCGGAGCAGCGGCCCGAGGCGGTGCTCTTCCTGGGCACCTGCGGCCGCTACGATGCGCGGCTGGCCCTCTTCGAGTGCCTCTGGGCGGGCGAGGCCATCGCCACATCCGTGGAGGAGCTGCGCGGCGGCGCCTACCGGCCAGGACTTGAACCGACCCGCTGGGCCGCGACCCTGGTCGGCCCCTGGCCCGGGCAGGCCGTGGCGGTGCCCCCGGCCATCACCTCGACCCTGGAGGGCGCGGCCCTGCTGGGTGCGCTGGCCCCGGCCGAGCACCTGGAGCTCACGGGAGTCTTTGCCGCCTGCCAGGCTGCGGGCGTGCCCTGCGGCGCGGCGCTGGTGGTGGTGAACGACGTGGGACCTTCGGCCTCGGCCCAGTGGCAAGCCAACCACGCCCAGGGCAGCCAGCGGCTGGTGGCGGCCCTCAAGGCAGCGGGCTGGTTCGGAGAGGCGTGAAGGCTTCGGCACCCTCGCCAGTCTGGATGTGCCAGCCACCGGGTATGGCCGCCACCCGTACACCGCAGGCCGGGCCGGTAATCCAGGGCACCAGGTCCTGGCTGTGGAAGGTCGCCAGGGTCTCGGCGTGGGGATGCTCGAAGCGGTTGCGGTAGCCTGCGGGAATGATGGCGACCTCCGGGCGGAGGGCCGCGACCCACACCGGATCCGAGGCGTTGCGGCTGCCGTGGTGGCCGGCTTTGAGCAGGCGGTGGCGGCCGGGACCGGGCTCGCCGAGGTCCAGCAGGTCCCGCTCCTGTACCGCCAGGGCGTCACCCATGAGCCACAGCTCCCGGTCCTGCCAGGCCACCCGCAGCACGATGGACACCATGTTGGCGTCGGGCAGGGCGAAGGCGCCGGGGGGCCAGCGCACACTGAAGGCCGCCGGTCCGCGGGTCCAGGCATCGTTGCGCAGCAGCCCCGCCAGCTCGCTCCCGGCCAGGGGCCGGTAGGGTGTCCAGGGGTCCTCGTCGTCGGCGGTGACCGGCACGCTCGTGGAGGCCAGGGGCCAGATCCGGGCGAGGGTCGCCCAGCCGCCTGCGTGGTCCCCGTGGGCGTGGGTCAGGAGCAGGTGGACGGGCTCGCGGACGCCCCGCCGGCTGAGCACCCGCGCCAGGCGGCGGCCGGTCCAGGGCCCCGGCCCCGTGTCGATGAGCGTGGCCTCGCCGCCAGGCACCCGCAGCAGCAGGGCGTCGCCCTGGCCGATGTCCACGGACTCCAGCGTGAGGGTGGCCGGACTGCGGCCCGTGCCCCGGCTTGCCAGCAGCCCCAGGGAACAGGCCACCAGGCCCACGGTCAGGGCCCGGGTGCGTCGCAGCCGCCCCTGCAGGTGGGCCAGGGCCAGCCAGCCGAGGGCCAGCAGCAGCCAGGGCCAGAGGATGCCGGTGCCCAGCGGCGCGATCCCCGTGAGCGCGGGCACCAGCTGATTGCCCATCCAGTCCAGCAGGGCGCCCGCGCCCTGGGTGAGCCCCGGCAGGGGCAGCAGGATCAGCGCGAGGCAGACGGGGGTGAGGAAGGCCACCAGGGGCAGCACCAGGAGGTTGGCCAGGACCCCCCACCAGGGTGCGCCGCCGTGCAGCAGGGCTAGCAGGGGCAGGGTGGAGAGCCAGGGCGCGGTCAGGCGGGCCAGGGGCAGGGCCAGGGGGCCCAGCAGCGGGGCCAGGAGGCCCGCCAGGGGTTCCGCCCCCCAGAGGAGGCCGAGCAGGGCCCACCAGGCCAGCAGGAAGCCGGGCTCGACCCCCGCGGCCGGGTGCCCCAGCAGCCACAGCAGCAGAGCCAGGTGCAGGCCCGCGACGGGCGGCAGCTTCCAGCCCGTGCCCCGGCCGATGGCCCAGGCGATGCCCATGAAGAGGCCGCGCCAGACCGGCGCGGAAAAGCCCACCAGCGCTGAGTAGAGCAGGCCCCCAGCGATGGCCCCCGCGGTGGTGCCGCGCAGGCGGAGGCGGCGCAGCAGGGCCTCGAGGGCCACCATCACCAGGGTCACCTGGAGCCCCGAGACCACCAGGATGTGGATCGTCCCGCTCTCGGCGAAGACGCTGAAGTGGGCTTCGTCCGCCGGAGGGATGCCCAGGGCCAGCGCCCCCCACAGGTCCCGGGCCGTGGGGCCCAGGGGCAGGGCGTCAAAGCGGCGCCGGATAAAGGCCTGCAGGCGCAGCAGGAGGCTGGGCGCCGCAGGTCCGGTGGCCTCCAGCAGCTGGGCCGAAGCCAGGTGGAGGCGGCGGGGGGCCTCGTCGCTGCGGGCCCGCCACAGCGGGCGCTCCGCCAGGAAGACGGGACCGGGCTGGACGGGCCGTAGCTCGGCGCGGACGCGGACCGGCGTTCCCGGCGCGGGCGGGGGCTGCTCACCCTCGGCTGGCACCGTGAGGGGCAGCGACAGGCCCTTCAGAGCGGGTGGCGAGGTCAGGTCCAGCTGGCTCCGCAGCCGTTCCCCCTGCAGGGTCCAGGGCAGGCCGATCCTGCCCTCCAGGGCCTGGAAGCCAGTGGGCAGATTCGTCTCCCACCGGGCCTTCTTGGCCAGGCCCAGGAAGGTGCTGCCCACCAGGGTCAGGGTCAGGGGCACGAGGAGCCAGCGGCGGCGGCCGAGCAGCGGCAGCGAGAGGGCCCAGGCCAGGACTCCCAGGGCCACCCAGCCTGGCGGCACCTGGCCATGCCAGCGTTCGGGAACCAGCCAGGGCACCGCGCAGGCTGCTGCCAGAGCCCAGGCCAGGGGCCAGAGGGGAGCCCCGGAAAGACGCTGCCAGAGGGTGGACCTGGAGAGCATGGGCAAAGTTTACCAAAGTGTCCAACTCTTGACAGGTTTGAGTTGAACTGGAACCCTGGGGGCATGCTCACAGCTCGGGTTCTGCTGGTGGATGACGATCCCACCATCCTTGAGGTGGTGGGTACGCTGCTGTCCCGGCATGGGCACGAAGTGGTCGGCACCGGCTCGGGTCTGCGGGCCGCCCAATTCCTGCGCACCGAGCACTTCGACCTCGCGGTGGTGGATCTCATGCTGCCGGACCTGAGCGGCCTGGAGCTGGCCCGCCAGGGGGTCGCCAAGCCTGACACCGTGGTGGTGGTGCTCTCAGGCACCACGTCGGTGGAGACAGCCCTGCAGGCCATGAAGATGGGCATCTACGACTACGTACCCAAGCCGTTCCGCACCGAGGAACTGGAGCACACACTCCAGCGCGCCATCGAGAAGTCCCAGCTGAACCAGGAGAACAAGCGCCTACGCGAGCAGATCCAGGGCAAGCTGAGCGGGCCCCAGATGGTGGGTCGCTCCGAGACCTGGCACAACCTCCAGTCCCTGCTCCGCCGGGTGGCGCCCTCGCCCTCCACGGTGCTGATCACCGGTCCTTCCGGCACCGGCAAGGAGCTGGCTGCCCGGGCCATCCACCAGTGGAGCCTGCGCGCCCAGGGGCCCTTTGTGCCCATCCACTGCGGTGCCATTCCCGAGACCCTGCTGGAGGACGAGCTCTTTGGTCACGTGCGCGGCGCCTACACGGATGCGCGCACGGACCGGCCCGGCCGGTTCCAGCAGGCCGAGGGCGGCACCCTCTTCCTCGACGAGATCGGCACCATGCCCATAAGCCTGCAGGTCAAGCTGCTGCGGGTCATCCAGGAGCGGGAGTTCACGCCGCTGGGCTCCACGCGCACGGTGAAGTCGGACTTTCGCCTGCTCGCGGCGACCAATGAGGACCTGGGCTCACTCGTGGAGCAGAAGCGGTTCCGGGAGGACCTCTTCTACCGGCTCAACGTGATCCCCGTGCAGCTGCACCCGCTCCGTGAGCACCCTCAGGACATCCCGGTGCTGGTGGCGCACTTCACCCGGAAGTTCGCCCGGGAGCTCGGGCAGCCCCTGAAGCAGGTGGAGCCGACGGCCCTGCAGGCCATGGAGGCCTATGGCTGGCCGGGCAATGTGCGCGAGCTGGAGAACGCCGTGGAGCGGGCCATGGCCCTGGGTTCGGATCCCGAGCGCCTGCTGCTCCAGGACCTGCCGGCCTCCATCGCCGGCGTGCTGCCCTCGGTGGCCTTTCCGAGCCTGTCCCAGAACCAGGATCTGGGCCAGTTCCTGGCGGATCTCGAGCGCCACCTCATCCTCGAGTCGCTCCAGGCCACGGGTTGGAACAAGAGTGAGACCGCGCGCCGCCTGGGCATGCGCCGGACGACCCTCCTGCACCGGCTCCGCGCCCTGGGGATCCCCATGGATCCCATGGCCGAGGCCGAGTCCACCCTGGCCCAGGAGGGTGGCCTATGAAGCGGTTCGGTCGCCCGATCCTGACCCTGCTGCTCGCCTGCGGCCCGCTGGGCGCCTGGTCACCGAAGGTCCACGAGGCCCAGACCGCCAAGGCCATCCGCCTCCTGCCACGACCCATGGCGGCCCTGCTCCGGGCCCACCCGCAGGTCCTACTCGAGAGCGCCCGGGGCGTGGCGAATGACCAGCCGCCCACGGTGGAGCAGGTGGAGGCCCAGTTCCGCACCCTGCTGCGTCTGAGCGAGGAAGGTCGCCGTCCCGAGGACCTTGTCCGGGACCTGGGGGTCCTCGCCCACCAGGTCCAGCTGTTGGTGGATCCCTCGGCCACCGAGGGCCTGAGCCCGCTCCGGGAGTCTTTCGAGGCCTATGCGGACCAGCATCTGCCACACCTGCTGGTGACCCAGGAAGCCTACTGGGCCGCCTCGGGGAGCCTAGATCCCGGTCCGTCCCTGCGCCGGTTTCTGGCCGTGAAGCTGGAACGCAACAAGCGCCTCCAGGAGCACTTCGACGGGTCGGCGGGGCGCCGCATTGGTCCCTGGGACGAGCTCTCCCTGCCTTTCGCGCAGCTTCAGCTGGCCTTCTCCAACGGGGTCAATGCCACCGCCAACCTCTGGATCCTGCTCTGGCGCGCCGCGGGCGATCAGTGGGAACTCCCGGGCGGCCCCTGACCTTTCCGCCTCCTGCGTCACTTGCACCAGGCTCTGCTTTCCCGCTACTGACCTCAACAAGCATTTGTTCCGGAGATGGACATGGGTACCTATTCCCGCCTCGGGTCCTACCTGCTGGCATCCGAGCTGACCAGTGATCCCTTCGGTGCCATCCACCGGGCGGTGGTCATCACTGGGAACGGGTTCGACCGCCACGTCCTGGTCCGCACCTTCTCGGAAGAGCTCTTCCAGGCGGGCTTGGACACCCGGCTGGCCGAGGCCGGGCGGGTGGTGCCCCTGCTGGGTGGGGCGCGTATTTTCGGTCTGGGCTACCAGCTCGAGGACGGGAAGACGCCCCACCTGGCCTGGGACCATGTGGCCGGGCGGAGCCTGGCCCAGCTCATCGACAAGGCGCGCCAGGAGCAGATTCCCTTCGGGGTCGATCATGCCCTGACGGTGATCCAGGGCGTGGCCCAGGGCATCGTGCAGATGCATGCCAAGGGCCTCAGCCACGGCGTGCTCAGTCCACACAGCGTCTGGGTGAGCCTCGAAGGCTCCACCCAGCTCCTGGATGCGCCCTACGCCCCCCTGGCCAAAAGCCTGCTGCCCAAGGCACCGCTCCTTCGGCAGAAGCTGGCCCCCTACCTCCAGGGCGCGGATCCCCTTCCGCTCCAGCAGGATCTCTTCGCTCTGGGCGCCGTGCTCTATGAGCTGCTGACCTTCCAACCTCTCCCCGTGGGCGCCGACCTCCAGTCCCACCTGGATCAGGCCACGCTTGAGGCCGCCCAGGAGCATACGCCGCTGCCGGCGGAGCTCCGGGCCTTCCTCGGCCGGCTGCTGCTGGGCCACCAGCCCTTCGCCACGGTGGAGGCCTTCAGCGCCGAGCTGGAGCGGGTCCTCTATGACGGCGACTACAGCCCCACCACCTTCAACATGGCGTTCTTCATGCACACGCTGTTCCGGGAGGAGAACGACCGGGACGCCCTGGCCATGAAGGCGGAGCAGGGGGACAACTACCTGGCCTACACCGCCGCGGGCGAGTCCCTGCGGAGTGGGGCCACCCGTATCCAGCTCAGCAATGGCCAGCCCGAGTCCCCGGCGGGCTCCAAGCACACCACCCTGCTCATCGGGGGCGGTCTCGCCGCCGTGGTGATCCTGGGCCTGGGCTACATGTTCCTGTCCCGGCCGCGGACGGACCCGGCCCTGCAGAAGCAGCTGGCGGAGCTGTCGGAGCTGTCCCTCCTGAAGCGGCAGCTGGAGCAGCAGAAGGCCGACCTCGATGCCAGGGCCAAGGCCGAGTCCGATAAGACGGCCCAGCTCCAGAAACAGCTGGGCGAGACCCTGTCGGTGGAGGACCGGGCGCGGATCAGGAAACAGCTGGAAGAGGCTCGCCAGCGCAGCCAGGACGTGGAGCGTCAGCAGAAGCTGGCGGAGCAGCGGCTGGGTGAGCAGAAGGCCGCGGAGCAGAAGCTGGTCGCCGAAGCCAAGCCCGCAGCGTCTGCGCCCTCACCGGCACCGGCACCGGTTCCGGCGGTGGAGGCCGCCCCGTCGCCCGCGCAGGAAGCTGCCAAGCCCGTGCCGACGGCGGTGCCGCAAGTCGCCCCGCCAACCCCACCAGCGGTGAATGAGCCGGCTCGCCTGGTGAGCCAGGTGTCTCCGCCCTTCCCTCCGCGCGCGATGCAGATGCGCTGGGAGATGAACCAGGACCACCTGGTCCGGCTGAAGGTCTACGTGAGCGAGCAGGGGCTGCCCCTGAAGGTCACCGTGGTCGAAGGGGTGCCTGGCAGCTACGGCTTCGATGAGGCCGCCGTGGAGGCCGCCAACAAGTCCCTCTACAGCCCTGCCACGCGCGACGGCAAGCCCGCGCGCGGGTGGACCCCGGACATCGTCTACCGGTTCCAGAAGCGGCGCTGAGGCCGGATCTAACGCAGTGTCTGGGCCGCCTCGGTGGCGAGGCGGTCCACGCGCTCGTTCTCGGCGTGGCCCGCATGGCCCTTGACCCAGCGGGCCTCCACCTGGTGCCGCGCCAGCTGGGCGTCGAGGGCCTGCCAGAGGTCCGCGTTCAGGACGGGCTTGCCGTCCGCCTTCTTCCAGCCCCGG
>CAIRAS010000172.1 GCA_903876615.1 uncultured Holophagaceae bacterium | reverse complement strand
CGTTGCTGGTCATGCCGTCGGTGCTGGTGCCGTCGATCTCCTTGATGATGTCGCCGGAACGTACGCCCAGGCGCTCCGCGGGGCCGCCCTTCATGGGGCTGATGATGGCGATGCCCTGGTCGTGCTGCTGGATGATGGCGCCGATGCCGAAGAAGGAGCCCTTCTGCTCCTCGCGCATCAGGCGGAACTCACTCTCATCCATGTAGTTTGAGTGGGGGTCGAGGGTATGCAGCATGCCCTGGATGGTGGCGTGGGTGAGCTGCCGGGGCGCCGGGGGCTCCGGGGTCTGCTTCTGGAGCAGGTCCATGACCTCGGTCAGGGTGTCCAGGCTGCGCTGGCGGCCGCCATCGCTGGCCCGGGCCAGCAGGGGACCCGCCACGGCCACGGTGGCCAGCAGCAGCATCCACATCCAGTTGCGCTTCAGGAAACGGGCCATGAGACTCCTCGAGTCCTACAAGGATACGCCCGGGGTGCCCCGGGGGCGAGGCGAGTCCTTGTTAAAACCCCTCCAGGATGGTCCGGGCGGCGGGAGCCATGCGCGCCTGGGTGGCCCGGGTGGTGAGGATGATGGCCTCGAACTGGTGGTAGGCGCTCTCCAGGTCGTCATTCATGACCAGGTAGTCGTAGGCCGGGTAGCACTCCATCTCGTGGCGGGCGTGCTCCATGCGGATGCGGATCTGCTCATCCGAGTCCTTGCCGCGGCTGCGGAGGCGGTTCTCCAGGGAGGCCGCCGAGGGGGGCAGGATGAAGATCATGCGGGCGTCGGGGATGGCCTGCCGCAGGTTCCGGGCGCCGGTGGTCTCGATGTCGAGCAGCACGTCCCGGCCCGTGGCGAGCACGCTGTTCAGCCAGTCCTTGCCGGTGCCATAGCGGTGTCCGTAGACCTGCACCCACTCCACGAAGCCGCCCTCCCGCACCATGGCGTCGAAGCGCGCGTCGTCGATGTAGAAGTAGTCCCGCCCGTCCACCTCGCCGGGTCGCGGCTTCCGGGTGGTGAAGGAGATGGAGAAGATCAAGTCCGGCACGGTCCGTACCAGCCGCTGAGTGAGGGTGGACTTGCCGGCCCCGGAAGGCGCCGAGACCACGAACACGTTTCCTCGATGGTCGATCAAGGTGCCCCCCTCTCCCACTTTAACGGAAGCCGGCAGGGGCCGGGACCTCCGGGCGGAGCGGCGGTCTACTGAAACTCCTCAGGCTCTGGCGGGGGGGGGGGTGGGGTCTGCTTGAAGATGGCCGAAGCGCTGCGCCGCCCGTCCATGACGATATGGACCGGTGCCTCCACGCGGGTGTGCACCAGGCTGCCGGAGCGCCAGACCTCGGGCTGCTGCCGGAGCCAGTCCCAGTCCAGCCGGGCGGTCCCCCGGGGGTAGGGCACGGTGAAGTAGCCGATGTTCAGGGAGGTCACGTTGTGGAAGAAGTGCGATCCCAGCGAGGCGTCGGCCTGGAAGTTCTCCATGGCGTATTCCACGATCACCTGGGCGCAGGAGATCATGGACCAGGCGATGGGAATGCCCAGGTGGCGGTCGGTGCTGCCCCAGCGACCGGGGCCCAGCAGCACGTACTTGCCCCCCTCGGTGCGGAAGGTGTCATTGAGCTTTTCCAGCTGTGCGGCCAGGGCCGTGGTCTCGAACTTGTCGAAGGCGTCGGGGTCCACCCAGACGATGTCCCGCAGGCCTTCGACCACGCCGTTGCCCACGCAGCGCTCGGAGAACAGGAACAGGTTCTCGGGGTCGAGGTCCCCGGACGCGAGGTTCACCTCGACGTTGTCGATGAGCTGATGCTTGATCTGGAGCAGGTTGAAGGTCGACTTTCCATTCTCGGGATCCTTGTCGAGGTTGATGGCGAACTCGATCTCCACCGGGGTCTCCATGGCCTCGCGGATCAGCTCGAGCAGGTGCTGGAGCACCTTGGCCAGGGGAAACTGGTCGTACTTGAGGATGTTGCGGAAGTTCACGATGCGCGGCCCCGGGTGGTCCAGGCCGTCGCGGATGCGGTCATCGTTGGCGTCCCACACGGAGGCGCAGTGCCACAGGGCACCGTCCTTCTCGGCCTGGGCGATGTCCAGGCTCACCAGGGTGGTGTCCTCGCCCGCGTAGAGGTCCACGGCGGGCCGGCTCATGTCCAGGGCGTAGAACTGCTTCTGGGTGGTGCGCAGCTGTTCCTTGGGCGTCAGGATGTCCATCTCGGGGTAGGGCGGCGCGAAGCGGAAGGCTTTGCCGCCCTCGACCACATACTTCCCGAGGCCTACGGCGATGTTGGCGATCCCGTCCTGAGGCTGGGTGTAGGCCACGGGGTAGTAGTTGAAGGACTGGGCCACGCCCGAGATGTGCGGATAGAAGTGATCGCCGAAGCGCCGGCCCGAGACATCCTGGATGAGGATGGCCATCTGTTCTTCCTCGATCTTGTAGTCGATGGCCTGGAAGTAAGCGCGGGAGGCCTTCGAGTAGACCGACGCGTAGACCAGCTTGATGGCCTCCGTGAGCTGGGCCTCGCGCACGCCGGGATCGGGGTCGTTGTTGGGCAGGAAGAAGGTGCTGTAGAGGCCCGCGAAGGGATGCGAGAGGGCGTCTTCGAGCAGGCCCGAGGAGCGCACAGCCAGGGGCACCTTGGCGTGCTTGGCCAGGAAGAGGCGCAGCCTCGCCGTGAGCTCCGGCGACAGTGAGCCCATGAGGAAGCGCCGCTTGATGGCGTCGTCGTCCACGTCGTGCTGGAGCATCGCCCGCAGGCCGTGGCGGGTGATGAAGGAGTTGAACTCCTCGGTGCCGATGATCGCGGAGCGGGGGATGCGGATGTTCGCCTCGGGCACCAGGTTCTCCAGGTCCATGCGCGAGAGCAGGGAGTGGATGAAGGCGACGCCGCGCCCCTTGCCGCCCATGGAACCCGGGGCCAGGCGCAGGATGTTGGGCTCGTCCCGGGGGGTGGATTCCGTGAGGGGCAGCACCTTGCCCAGGGTCTTCATGCGCTGCACGTACTCGCCCACGTTGATCAGGAACGAGCGCAGTTCCTCCG
>CAIRAS010000171.1 GCA_903876615.1 uncultured Holophagaceae bacterium | reverse complement strand
GGAGTCCACCACGCCCGCGTGGCGGGAGCCGACGAAGTCGCTGGAGACTACTTCCGGGGAGTTGGTGTAGTCGATCTGCTTGTGCAGGGGCGACTCCAGGGACATCCCGCGCAGGTAGCTGTTGAGGTCCGGCACGGTCACGGCCTGGTTCAGCTCCAGGTTGAGGATGGCCAGGGAGACGTTGGGGGTCGGCACCCGGATGGCATTGCCCGTCAGCTTCCCGCCCAGCTCCGGGATGACCTTGGCCACGGCCTTGGCGGCGCCGGTCTCGGTGATGACCATGTTCAGCGGCGCGCTGCGGCCCCGGCGGGACGACTTGTGGTAGTTGTCGATGAGGTTCTGGTCGTTGGTATAGGAGTGGCAGGTCTCGATGTGGCCGTGCGAGATGCCGTAGCGGTCATGGAGGGCCTTCAGCACCGGCACGTTGGCGTTGGTGGTGCAGCTGGCTGCGGAGAAGATCTGCTCCTGGTCCGTGATCAGCTCATCGTTGACCCCGGCCACCACGTTGGGGATGTCCCCCTTGCCTGGCGCGGTGAGGATGACCTTGGCGATGCCCTGGGCCTGGAGGTGACGGCTCAGTCCGGCCCGGTCCCGCCACTTGCCCGTGTTGTCGATGAGGATGGCGTTGCGGATGCCGTACTGGGTGTAGTCCACGCTCTCGGGGCTGTCCGCATAGATCATCCGGATCATGTTGCCGTTGGCGATGATGGCATTTTCTTCTTCATCGACGGTGATGATGCCGTTGAAGGGGCCGTGGACCGAGTCGCGGCGCAGCAGGCTGGCGCGCTTGAGGAGGTCGTCGGCGGCGCCCTTGCGCACCACGGCGGCCTTGAGGCGGAACTTCTCGCCGCTGCCGGCCTTCTCGATGAGGATGCGGGCCAGCAGACGGCCGATGCGCCCGAACCCGTAGAGCACAATGTCCTGGGGCTCGTCGAGGATGGGGCTGACGCCGGTGTGGACGCTGGCCAGCTCGCGGAGCACATAGTCATCCAGGGGTAGGCCCTCCCCCTCATTGCAGTAGTGGAAGGTCAGCTTGCCCAGGTCGATGCGGGACGGCGCCAGCTCCAGCCGGCTGATCGCCTCCAACAGGGGCCAGGAGTCCAGCACCGACAGCTCGTTGTCGAGGATCTGCCGGGCGAAGCGGTGGGCCTTGAGGATGTCGATGGCCGTGCAGTGGACGAGCGAGCGTCCATACACCGTGGTCACGATGTTTTTGTCCCGGTAGAGGCTGCCGATGACGGGCAGCATCTGCTCCGCCGTGGCTTCCTGGATCTGCCAGTCCTTGAGGTAGGTATCCTGCTTCGAAGCATTCATGGGCGACCCTCTCCTGATGGAATTCAATGACTTAACCGTGATTCAGTCCAGTTCCTCCATTTTGACCCGGGGAGGGGGGGCCGACAAGGAAAGCCACGGAAGGGACACCTTGGGGCCTTCACGGGAGGAAGGCCCCGCCTGCACCCAGGTGGGCGGGCCACGCCGCCCTGGAGCACCGGGCTGGTTAGGCCATTGGATCTAGCCCGGAGGGGTGGAAATCCTGCAACCGGATCTGGTTAAGGACCTCCCCGGGGCGGAAGGTGAGGCATCCACCCACCCGGCGGTGCGGGCCCTTCGGCCCCCGCCGACCCGGCTCACCCACCGCTCAAGGAGCTTCCATGCCGCAACCTTTCGTTTTGAACCGAACCCAGACCGGCAGGCTCCAGGCCTGTGTTGGTGCGCTCGTGCTCCTGGGCCTCCTGGGCCAGGCAGCCTGTGGTGGCGGCACGACAGGTGCTGGCTCGGCCGGGACGCCGGCCCCGGGGCCCGCCACGTCCGTGTCCCTCGCCGGTACCCTTGCGGGATCAGCGAGCGCCCCGCAGTTCAACCAGCAGCCCCTCCAGGTGGCCGGCGCCCCCATCACCCTCAACGGCGCGCCCGTCGCAGCCACGCACCTGCAGCCCGGGGTGGTCCTGGTGGGGCAGGGCATCCGGGAGGGCCAGGGCATCACGCTCCAGTCGGCAGACCTCCGCACCGAGCTCAAGGGGCTCATCACCTCGCTGGACGCTACCGCGGCCACCTTCAAGGTGCTCGACACGGTCGTTACGGTGAACACCCTGACCCTGCTGGAACAGGAGGCCTCCGGGGAGGTCTTCACCCCCCTCAGCTTTGCGGACCTGGCCGTGGGTGACTTCGTCTCGGTGTTCGGCACGCCTCAGGCCGGCGGGGGTGGCCCAGGGCTGCTTCAGGTAGCCGTAAGCCTCCGCCTCCAGGAACATCTCTTCGACCTTGCCGTTCTTCCAGCAGACGTAGGGGATGAAGGGCCGGCCGGGCCCGCGTCCGTCGAACAGGGCGACGCTGAAGCCCTCGGTCTCCTTTGTTTCCTGGAGGGTCCGCCGCAGCAAGGTTTTCACGGTCTCCTGGCTCAGCTTTTCATCCACGGCCAGGATGCGCGCAAGGTCTTTGGCGGTCTGGCGGGGTAGGGAAAAGAGATCGTTGACCAGGGCGGACTGGAACTGGGCGGTGTGGACGGCGTCGCTCCGCATCTGCTGCAGGAGGGAGGCCCGGCCATTGCGGTAGCTCTCGAAGAGCAGCAGCAGGAAGGGGACTCCCACCAGGAAGGCCAGCAGAATTTGAATGCGCTTGTTCAGGCTCATTGGACTCATCCCGGGAACGGACCACAGCTGTTTGTTGAAGAGAGCCTTGAATAGGTTTGTTCAAGGCGGCATTCCGGGTGGCGGATCAGTAGAAGACCGCCAGCGTGACGACAAAGAGGGCCCCGAGCAGGACGGGCCAGAACAGGACCTTGGCGATGAAGTTGTCCCGGTAGTGGATCAAGGGAAACCGGTCGGTGGTGGCATAGAGCACCGCATTGACCGAGACCCAGAGGATGGCGAAGTACTCCAGGAAGTAGATGTATTCCAGGTAGAAGATCTCGCCGGAGGCGATCCGGCTCCGGATGTCCACGTGCCGGAACGCGATGACGAAGAGCATGGCGGCGCAGATGTTGAGGACGCGGCCGACGCCAGCCTGCGTGAAGCCGACGAGACGCGCGTCCCGGCTCGCGATCATGACCAGGATGAACAGCAGAAAGGTGACGACCCCCAGCGGCAGCAGGTTGGACAGGCAGGCGTCCACGATGTTGCGACGGATGGTCACACCGAAAAACAGGGATGGCAGGTCCTCTTTGGCGAAGGCGCGGTCCACCCCGAAGTTCGTATCGAACTTCAGCTTCCGGAACTCGAAGGCACTGGCCTTCAGCTGCCATCCAGGCAGCTTCAGGTCCTTCGCTAGGCCTGGTAGCGAGGTCGGATTGGCGAACCGGTAGGCACCCAGATCGGGCACCAGCACCGTGTTGTGGTTCAGCTGCTTGTGGAGGATGCGGAGCTCGATCTGCTCGGTCTCGATGGGATAGCGCGCGCTATCCAGGTGCTGCCGCACCGTGGCCCGGAAGTGCCAGCGGACGAACTCGAATCCGTTCCGCTTCTCCCGGTAGTTCTCGGTGCTCTCCAGGCTCGTGGCATCGGCCAGCGTAAACCCGCGGAAGAGGTGGTCCTGGGTGCCGAGCTGGTACTTCTGCCAGACATAGCCCGACACCATGAGGTCGTTGGCTGACAGGAAGGTGGCGGACTCCAGGTAGAGGCCCGTCGGAATGTAGACTGGGGGCTCCGTGTGGCGGAGCTCGCAGGCGCGGGTGTAGGCGCCCGTGACGGCGTTCAGGGTGGCTCGATCGCCAATGGGGATTCCCCCGGCCTTCTGGGCCCGGTCGAAGCGCAGCGAGATCGACAGGATGCACCCGATGGCCGCCAGGAACAGCAGGGCGGAAACGATGGACATGCCCCAGAGCGGGCGGTTGGCACCGTGGCAGACACCCAGGAGCAGGCCTGCGGCACACAGCAGGAACACGAGCCCCGCCAGCAGGACCCGGATCTGCTGCTGCTTCATGACCTCGGGACGGATCGGCACGTCATCCTTGATGAAGGTGTTTTCGAGCGACCAGCCCGTGGACGACACGGGCGCGAAGATGATCCAGGAAGGCAGGCCGGTGCTCAGGCTCCGATGATTGATGATGCCTGCTTCACCCTTGCGGGCCGCCGCGGCCAATCGCAGGCGGTCGGGGTCGTTGAGCTCGTCCGCCAGGCCCTGCAGCGTCTTGTGTCCCTGCACGAAGTCCGTCTCAGGGTGATAGAGGTAGGTGCCATCCGCGGCGACCAGCGCGCCAAAGCCGCTCTGGCCCAGGTCCAGGGCTTCAATGATTTTCCGGATCCCGTCCATGGAGATGTCCAGGGTGACGACCCCCAGCGGCGCCTTGGGATCGCCCGCTGGGCCGCAGAAGGGGCGGGAGTAGGTGATCATGGTCGTCGCGGCGGCTTCGTCGAAGTAGGGCCGCGTCCAGAGGGGACCGTTGGCCATGGCGCAGCCGTACCACTCAAACTCGGGCCGCGTGTAGTCATAGGCTTCGTCCAACCGGACGAAGGTGACGTCTCCATTCTTCCTGGGGTAATAAGCTGAGTACAGCCGCTGGTGGGGGGCCCAACCAAAGGGACGGTAGGTCAGCGACATTCCGAAAAAGTCAGGATTCGCCTCCATCCCTGCGCGCAGGCGCGCCAGGGCGCTGGTCCGGTCCAGCGTGCCAGCGTCCAGCTCGCGGACGATGGTGTCCACCTCGGCCATGGCATGGCGCGTGATCTTGTCGATGGCAGCCGTGCCCGCCGTCGTGGCAGCGACCAGCTGATTTCGGGACGCTGAGATCGTGGCGCGCTGGTAGGTCCAGTGCTGAATCGCCCAACCAACCCCCAGCAAAAAACTGAGGACAAGCCCGACGCGAAGCAGCGTGCGGACCGTATGGGCCAGGGGACCGACTGCGGGGAGGGCTGCGTCTACGTCTTGGCGATCCATTACTAAGCCTCGTCCAGATAATATCTTAGAAAAGCAGGCCCGGTCTAGGCAGAGGTCCCCCAAAGTCCAGAAGCGAAGAGCCAACACCCTGGCCCTGCCCAGGGTGTTCTTGGGGTCTTGGTGGGGCGCCTTACGTGCTGAAGTCAAATCGCGATCAAAGACCAAAGCGGATCAAAACCCCATTGGGTGGGCTGAAATGGAATGGCGGATGTTGATTCCATCAACCTATTGCAGACGTGGAGGATCGGCGCACATCGGCGTGATCCTGGGTTTGGCTGGGGATCCGGAGGGTGAGGATGCTGAGCGTGGCAGATAAGCAGGTACCCTTGATCTAGCCTGAGGGGAAACAGCACCATGCCTCGTCGCCATCATCGGTTCTCCCTCCAACTCGCGGCGGCGATGCTGGGCGTCAGCGCTCTGCTGGGAGTCGCCTGTGGCGGTGGCCACGAGCTCAGCCGGCTGCCGACCCTCGAGGGCCGAGCCCCCCTTGTGGTGGCCCACCGGGGCGCTTCCGGCTACCTGCCCGAGGAGACCCTCGAGGCCTACGCCAAGGCCATCGAGCTGGGTGCCGATGTGGTGGAGATGGATCTGATCTCCACCCGGGACGGGGCCCTGATCTGCCGACATGACCCCAACCTGGCGATCAGCACCGACGTGGCCAGGCACCCGGAGTTTGCCGGACGCAAGAAGACCACCCAGGTGGATGGCGAGACCCAGACCGGCTGGTTCGCCAGCGACTTCACCCTGGCCGAGCTCAAGACGCTGGGTGCGATCTCCACCGATGCGGAGCGCCCGCAGCAGTACAACGGGCTCTTCCGGATCGTCACCTTCCAGGAGGTCATCGACCTGGTCAAGACCCGCAGCGCCGCTACCGGCCGCACGATCGCGGTCTATCCCGAAACGAAAAACCCTACCTATCACCGAGACCTCGGCCTGCCCCTGGAAGACACCTTCATCGCCCTGGTCAAGGCCGCGGGCTGGAACAGCCGGAGCGCACCGATCTACGTCCAGTCCTTTGAGCCAGGCAGCCTCAAGTACCTGCGGTCCAAAGGCCTCGACACCAAGATGATTCAGCTCATCGATGCCGACGATGTGGACCTCAAAACCGGCGCCCTCACGTTTGCCGCCCCCTACGACCGCCCCTACGACTGGACCCGGGCCGGCGACAACCGCCTCTTCAGCGCGATGGTCACGCCCGCAGGCCTGGCCGAGATCAAGACCTATGCGGATGGCATCGGCCCCTGGAAGCGCTACCTCGTCACCGTCAAGGGCACCCTCGATGCCGGCGGCAAGGTGATGGACCTCAACGGGGACGGCCTGATCAATGAAGCCGATGCGACCCTGCAGCCGGCCACCACCCTCCTTGCCGATGCCCACCGGGCCGGCCTGCTCGTCCATCCCTACACCTTCCGCAACGAGTCGCGCCGCCTGGCCCGGGACTACCAGGGCGACCCGAATAACGAGTACCTCGCCTTCTACGCCATGGGCGTGGATGGCGTGTTCTCAGACTTCACCGACACGGCCCTCGCCGCCCGGGATACGTTCCTGAGGGCCCGGGGTCGTTGAGACTCGGCGTCCTGTCACCCTAGGCCCGGATGCCGCATCGTCACCGGATGAAGATAAAAAGCTTCGCCACCAAGGCACCAAGAAAGACAGCAGCTCTTTGCCTTTGCAGTTCTTGGTGTCTTGGTGTCTTGGTGGTGATCCTTGCTCTTTAAATGCAAAATCATTAGGAGTCTCAGCTGAACGCACCAGGAGGAACCCCCATGAAAGTGTCCCACTCCAGCCGAGGCGCATTGGGGCTCGGCCTCGTGCTCGTGGGGTTGCTGGCCGGCTGCGTGAAGCCGATCGTACAGAGCCAGCCCGCGGCCCCGAGCCAGCCCAGCGCAGGCGCCGCGTTCATCCCCGGGTTCCTCCCCGGCTACCTCGCGACGAACCAGCTCCCGAACAGCCTGGCCCTCCTGCCCCCGCCACCCGCCGCCGGTTCCGCGGCCCTCGCGTTGGACGAGGAGATCAGCCGGCGAAGCCTGGCGCTGCGTGACACCCCGCGCTGGCAGCTGGCCACCTCCGACGCCGATCTGCACTTTCCGCATGCGGCCTCGACCTTTTCCTGCGCCCTGAACGCGCCGATCACCGAGCTGGAGACACCGGGGCTGTATCGGCTGCTGCGCCGCACCCTGACCGACTTCGGCCTCTCCACCTACGCCGCGAAGAACCACTACAACCGCCCGCGTCCCTTTCTCTGGAACAAGGCCCCCATTTGCACCCCCCAGGAACAGGCCTTCCTGGAGAAGGATGGCTCCTACCCGTCTGGGCACACCGCCGCCGGCTGGGGCTGGGCGTTGATCCTCTCGGAGCTTTCTCCCGACCACACCGATGCCATCCTGGCGCGCGGCCTGGCCTTCGGCGAGAGCCGCAATGCGGGGAACGCCCACTGGCACAGCGACGTGCTCCAGGGCCGCACCATGGCTGCTGCCACCCTGGCCCGCCTGCACGCCGAGCCCACCTTCCGCGCCGATCTGGAGGCCGCCCGCGCCGAGCTCGCCGTCGTCCGGGGCAAAGGCCTGAAGCCCAACCGTGACTGCAGCCAAGAGAGCGCCGCGCTGGCGGTGAGGCCTTCGCTGGCGCAGTGAGCGAGGGGCTGTTGGGAGTGGGCGCTGACACGGTGTGGTGAAGGAACAGCTGTCCGGGATTGGAACCACCTCGGCTGCGTCCGCGAGGTGCAGCCGCAAGGCCTCAGCCTCGATTGATCAGCAGCACGGTATAGCCGCCCACCACCTCTCCGGCCACCTTCTGGCGAATGCGGAGGACCTGGGCCTCGTGCTTCTCCAGGTTCTCGGCGGCGGCATGGAACGTGACCGTCATGGGCTCGCAGCCGCGCTGGAAGTGTTCCCG
>CAIRAS010000170.1 GCA_903876615.1 uncultured Holophagaceae bacterium | reverse complement strand
TGCAGGTGCGTGACCATCGCCGCATAGATCGGCTGGTCCTGGCGACCGCCGGTCAATGAACAGGAGAAGTAGAGATCCATGGTCATTTCCCGGTCAGCTCGGTCACGAGCCGACCCGCGTCCATGATCTTGCGGAGGGCTTCGAGGATGGCCCGCACGTCCGTGGCCACGGCGCGCTTGGTGTCGGCGTCGTAGACGTAGTAGCCGCCCTGCCCTTCGTAGACGCTGTCGAAGTTGATGCCCACGAACTCGCCCTGGAGGTTCACCACGGGGCTGCCGCTGTTGCCGCCCACGGTGTCGCAGGCATAGATGAAGTTGAAAGGCGTGGTCAGGTCCAGCTTCGACTGCCGGTCCAGCCAGCGCTGGGGCAGCGTCCAGGCGCCCTCCTCCGCAGCGGCGGCGTTGCCCCCCCAGCCCAGGTGGCGGTCGAACATGCCCATGTAGGTGGTGAAGGGCTGGGCCTTGGTGCCCGTGCCGTTGGCGTAGGTGGTGACGGGGCCGAAGCCCAGGCGCAGGGTGAAGGTGGCGTCGGGGTAGAGCGTCTTGCCGAAGGTCTTGAACCGGGCCTCGGCGATGCGGCCGCCGTGCTCGCTGAGCACGCTGGTGACCTCGTCCTCGACCTGCTTCCGCACGGCGCGGTTGAAGGGATCGAGCTTGTGGGCCAGGACCAGCATGGGATCGGTGCTGGCCGCCAGGGCCACCTTGCCGCCCTCCGCCAGCTGCTTGCGCACCGCCGGATCGTCGAGCCGGCTGCCTTCCACGGCGGCCTTGGCGACGGCCTCCGGGGTCTGGCCGCCCAGCATGGCCTGCACATAGGGATGCCCCGCGCCCAGCTGGTCCTGGGCTTCGCGCAGGCCCGCAGCCAGCAGGGTCACGTCGATGGGCTTCTGCACGGGCCGCGGCAGGACCAGGCGGGCCTTGGTGGCCTTGAGGTTGCCCTCACTGAACTCCGTCAGGCGCTGGGCGGAGGGCTTGGCTTCCTCCTCCGGCAGCCGCACCAAGGTGAGGGCGTGGCCCAGCAGGGTGACGCGACCCGCCGAGACGTAGCTGGACTCCTTCAGCAGCGCCTGCTGGCGCGCTACGGCCTGGTCCACCCGCCGCCAGCTCTCGGCCACGCGGGCCTGCAAAGCGGGGTCCTTGGCCACCGCAGCCTGCAGGGCAGCCTCCGCGTCGGCCACCTTCTTGAGGTTCTCGGGCTTGGCCAGGCCCAGCAGCTGCCCGCTGAGGCGCTTGTAGCCGTTTTCGATGCCGTAGATGGCGTCGGCCGCGATGCGCCGGGCCTCGGGCGAGGTGGCGGACAGCACCTGCAGCGCCGCCTTCTGGCGGGTCATGGACTTCAGCTGGAAGGGGATGCCAATGTCTCGCGCGTAGACCATCTGCGAGTGGGTCTGCTGGCGGTAGGTGGTGCCCGGGTGGCCCGAGATGAAGGTCAGCTCACCCATGGCGATGCCCTTGGCGCTGAAGGGCAGGAAGGCCTCGGGGTGGTAGGGCTGGCCGTTCTCGTAGACACGGAACAGGGAGAAGTCCAGGTTGTGGCGCGGGTAGGTGTAGTTGTCGGGATCGCCGCCGAAGGCCGCCACCTGCAGCTCTGGCGCGGCGGCGAGGCGCACGTCCGTGAACTTCTTGTAGCGGTAGAGCCAGTATTCGCCGCCCTGGTAGAGGGTCACGGGCTCGCAGGTGAGGCCCGTCTTCGCCTCCTCGGCCTTGCGCAGGTCCGCCAGGGCGTTGCGCCGGGCCGTGAGGGCGTCCTTGTCGGCGCTCCCGGGCTTGACGGCGGCGTTGACCCGCGTGGTGACATCCTCGGTGGATACCAGCATCATCAGCTCGAGGCCCGGCACCTTCAGCTCCTGCTCGCGGGTGGCGGCGGTGAACCCGTCCCGGACCAGATCGGCCTTGGCACTGGAGACCTGGGCGATGGACCCACGGCCCACGTGGTGGTTGGTGACCACCAGGCCGTCGCGGCTGACGAAGGCGCCGGTGCCACCCGGGAAGCGCACCGTGGCCAGCTGCAGGGTCTTCAGCCAGGAGGGGCTCAGCTCCACCCCGTACTTCGCCTTGATCTTCTGCACCGGGATGTTGTCGAAGGTCCACATCCCCTCGTCCGCGCGGAGCGCCGGCAGGGCGAGCAGGAGGGCAAGGGCGGATAGTCGGCGCATGGAAACTCCGAAATAATGAATCCACAGATTGCTCAGATTGCACAGATTATTGATCGGATCCAATCTGTGAAATCTGTGGAATCTGTGGATCTATCAGTGCCGTTCTACTTCCCGGTCAGCTCGGCGACGAGGTGGGGCGCGTCGTAGATCTTGGCCAGGGCCTCGAGGATGGCGCGGGCGTCCACGGAGACGCTGCGGTTCACCTTCTCGTCGTAGAAGTAGCGGCCAGCATTGCCTTCGATGTTGCCGTCGAAGAGGAGGCCCACGAGCTCGCCCTTGCGGTTCACCACGGGGCTGCCGGAGTTGCCGCCCGTGGTGTCCACGGCGTGGGAGAAGTTCAGCGGGGTCCTGAGGTCCAGCTTGCCCATGCGGTCCAGCCAGCGCTGGGGCAGGTTCCAGTCAGTGAAGTCCTTGGCCTGGTTCCCACCCCAGCCCAGGTGGCGGTCGTAGAGGCCCAGGTAGGTGGTGAAGGGCTGCTGGAGGGTGCCGTTGGCCGGATAGGTGGCGACGGCGCCGTAGGTGATGCGCAGGCTGCTCGTGGCGTCCGGCGGCAGGGCCTTCCCGTAGACCGCGAACCGCGCCTTGGCGATGCGGGGGGCGTGTTCCTCCACGATGGCGCGCACCTCGTCCTGCTTCTTGCGCAGGCCGAGCAGGCTGGGTTCCAGCTTCCGGGCCAGCAGGATCATGGGATCGGTGCTCTCGGCCACGGCCTTGCGCCCGCCCTCCACCAGGGCCTTGCGCACGCCGGGTTCCCCAAGCTTCGTGCCTTCCAGGGCGGCCTTGGCCACCGCCTCAGGCGGCTTCCCGCCCAGCGCGGCCAGCACGTAGGGGTGCTTGGGGCCGAGGGCCTTGGCCGCATCCTCGAGGCCCCGGGTGAACATCAGAGTCTCCTGCTCCCGGGTGAAGGAGAGGCCCATCATGCCGGTGGCGGGGCCCGAGAGCCGGGTCTTCAGGGTCCTCAGGCCACCCTCGGACCGGTATTCGGTCAGCCGCTTCTCCGCGGGCAGCTCCAGCTGCTCGGCGAGCCGCACCAGAGCCAGGGCCTGGCCCAGGGTGGTGGAGCGGGCATTGCCGACGTACTGGGCCTCGGTGAGGAAGCCCGTCTGCAGCTTCAGGGCCTGCTCGATGCGGGCCCAGCTCTTGCCGGCGCTGGCCTCCAGCTTGGGATCTTTGGCCACCGCTGCGCGCAGGGCCTTCTCAGTGTCCTCGATGCGCTTCATGGCCTCGGCGTCCTTCAGGCCGGCCAGGGCGCCCTCATTGGCCTTGGTGCCGTTGTTGACGCCAAGAATTGCGGTCTGGACCTGGCGGGCGTGCTCGGGGCTGCGCTTGCCGTACTCCTCCAGGATGCCCCGTAGGCGCTCCGAGGACTTCAGCCCCGTGGGGATGCCGAGGTCCCGGTCGTACTTCATCTGGGCGAAGGTCTGGAGCCGGCTGGTGCGGCCCGGGTGACCCACCACAAAGGTGAGGTCGCCGGTCTGCAGCCCCTCGGTGCTCCAGGTCAGGTGGTGGGAGGGGTGGTAGGGCTGGTCGTTCTCGTAGACCCGGACCAGGGTGAAGTCCAGGTCATGCCGGGGATAGGTGAAGTTGTCGTAGTCACCGCCGAAGCCCGCCACGGCCATCTCGGGCGCGGCCACCAGGCGCACATCCTTGAAGACCTTGAAGCTGTACACCCAGGTCTCGCCGCCCTGATAGAGGTTCACGATGTCGCAGGTGAGGCCGCTCTTCTTCTCCTGTTCGGCCTTGATGGCGTCCAGTTCCTTGGCCCGGGCGTCCGCCGCGGCCTTCTCGCTGAGCCCCGGCGTGAGGGCCTTGGCCAGGCGCTCGGTGATGTTCTCCATGGCCATCAGGGTGCGGTAGGTCTGACCGGGAATCTTGATCTCCTGGCTCCGGTCCAGGGCCACGAAGCCGTTCTTCACCAGGTCCCGCTCCTTGGTGGAGAGGCGCTGGATGGAGCCCCGAGTGCAGTGGTGGTTCGTGAGGACCAGCCCGTCTGCACTCACGAAGGAGCCGGTGCAGCCGCCCAGGGTGAGGGTCGAGAGCCGCACGTGCTCGAGCCAGTCCCGGCTCGGCTCGAAGGCGTACTTCGCCTTCAGCTGCTTGAGCGGCAGGTTGTCGAAGGTCCACATGCCCTCCTCGGCGCGAAGCACCGGCAGGGCAAGCAGGAAGACAAGAGCCGAGAGGCGGCGCATGGCAACTCCAAAAAAAATTGAATCCACAGATTCCACAGATTGCACAGATTCTTCGACGGATCCAATCTGTGCAATCTGTGAAATCTGTGGATCTATCAGTGCCGCTCTACTTCTTGGTCAGCTCGGCGACCAACGCGGTGGCGCCGTAGACCTTGTCGAGGGCGTGGGTGATGGCGCGGGCGTCCACGGAGACGCCGCGGTTCACGGCCTCGTCGTAGAAGTAGTTGCCGGGCAGGCTCTCGATGTTGCCGTCGAAGATGAGGCCGACCAACTCGCCCTTCCGGTCGATGACCGGCGAGCCGGAGTTGCCACCGATGATGTCCACCTTGTGGGCGAAGTTGAAGGGCACGGAGGGATCCAGGGCGCCGCGCTTGTCGAGCCAGCGCTGAGGCAGGGTCCAGGCGCCGTCGTGAGCCTTGGCCGCGTTGCCGCCCCAGCCGTCGTAGCGGTCGAAGAGGCCGCCGAAGGTGGTGAAGGGCTGCAGCAGCGTGCCGTTGGCCTTGTACTCCGCCACGGCGCCATAGGACAGGCGCAGGGTGAAGGTGGCGTCGGGATAGGTGTTCTTGCCGTAGGCGGCGAAGCGGGCCTTGGCGATGCGGGTGCCGTGCTCGGTGATGATGCTCGTCACCTGGTCCTCCTGCTTCTTGCGCAGGACCCGGGTCAGGGGATCCAGCTTCTTGGCCAGCAGGATCATGGGGTCCTGGCTCTCGGCGATGCCCTTCTTGCCGCCGGCCAGCAGGGCCTTGCGGGCCTCGGGGTCGCTGAGCTTCGAACCTTCCACGGCGGCCTTGGCCACCTCAGCGGCAGCCTTGCCACCCAGCATGGCCTTCACGTAGGGGTGCTGTGGGCCCAGCTCCTTGGCGGCCTCTTCCAGCCCCTTGGAGAACAGGAACAGCTCCTGTTCCTTATAGTAGGGCGCGGGGACACCGAGGCGGGCCTTGGCGGTTCTTAGGTTGGCGTCGCTGTACTCGGGCAGACGCTTCTCGCTCGGCAGTGCCTCTTCATCGGCGATGCGCACCAGGGACATGGCATAGCCCAGCAGGGTGGAATTGGCCGTGCCCACATTCAGGCTCTCCTTCGCCATGCCCTTGGCCACCGTGGTGGCCTGCTCGATCTTCGTCCAGCTGTCGCCGGTGGAGGCAGCCAGCTTGGGATCCTTGGCCACCTTGGCGCGCAGCTCCTTCTCGGCGGCCTCGATGCGGGCCATGGCCTCCTTGTCCTTGAGTCCCGACCACTGGCCCGTAATGGCCTTGATTCCGTTCTCGATGCTGAAGATCTGGGTATTGGACTGGCGGGAGGCCTCGGCAGAGGTCCTGGCGTAGGCCACCATTGCCTCCTTGCGCCGCTCCATGGCCTTCAGGCGCATGGGGATCGCGAAGTCGCGGGAGTAGATCATCTGGGCCAGGGTGTCCTGGCGGCTGGTGCGGCCCGGGTGACCCGTCACGAAAGTCAGCTCCCCGGCCTTGATCCCGCCCTGGGTCCACTTGAGGAAGTCCTTGGGCTGGTAGGGCTTGCCGTTTTCATAGACGCGGAAGACCGAGAAGTCCAGGTTATGGCGGGGAAAGGTGAAGTTGTCGGGGTCGCCGCCGAAGAAGGCGATCTGCTGCTCGGGGGCGAAGACCAGGCGCACGTCCGTGTGCTTCTTGTAGCTGTAGATCCAGTGCTCGCCCCCCTGGTAGAGGGTGACGTGCTCGCAGGTGAGGCCGCTCTTCTCCTGCATGGCCTTCTTGAGCTTCTCGATCTCGGTCTCGCGCAGCTTCAGAGCCGCCTTGTCGGGCGTGCCGGGCTTGATGGCCGCGTTGAGGCGGGCGGTGATGTCCTCCATGGCCATGAGCGTCATCAGCTCGAGGCCCGGTACCTTGATCTCCTGCTCGCGGGCGGCAGCGGCAAAGCCGTTCTTCACGAGGTCCTGCTCCTTGCTGCTCACGCGCTGGATCCAGCTGCGGCCCACATGGTGGTTGGTGAGCACTAGGCCATCCTTGCTCACGAAGGAGCCGGAGCCCCCGGGGAAGCGCAGGGAGGAGAGGCGGACATGATCGAGCCAGGCCTGGTCCGGCGCCCAGTTATAGGCCGCCTGGATCTTCTTGGTGGGCAGGTTCTCAAACGTCCACATCCCCTCTTCGGCCCGGAGGGAGGTTCCGGCCAAGGCCAGGGTGAGGAGTGACAGGGTGAGCAAGCGGGTGTTCATGGGGACTCCACAAGGTCGGAACGACGAAACATCGTATCACTAAGTATAAATTCGGCATGATCGGTTCTTTCTTGGCGAGAATGTTCTGGAATCAAGCCTTGCCGCCATCGTTCGATAAACGGTGAAGCCAGCATCCCGCCCGGTGACGAGGGTCACCTCTGGAACTGGCCCCTTGAATGGAGCCCAAATGAGATTCAGTATCAATTCTATGCTGAAGCGATCCCTCCTCGCCCTTCCCGCCCTGCTCCTGGCCGCCTCCCTGAGTGCCCAGGAAAAGGCCGCCGAGAAGAAGGAGGGTCCCATCCAGGACAACTCCTTCCTCGTCGAGGAGGCCTACAACCAGGAGACCGGGGTCGTCCAGCACATCAGCACCTTCACCCGCTACCAGGAGTCCAAGGACTGGATCTATACCTTCACCCAGGAATGGCCTGTGGGCGGCATCACCCACCAGCTAAGCTTCACCCTGCCTTGGCAGCGGTTCGGGGCCTCGCTCGACGGCAAGCAGGCCTTCGGGGACGTGGCTCTGAACTACCGCTACCAGCTGCTCGGGGACGGCGACGCCAAGGTGGCCATCTCGCCGCGGCTGTCGGTGTTGCTGCCCACCGGCGACGAGAAGAAGGGCTACGGCCGGGGCGCCACGGGCGTGCAGGTGATGCTGCCCATGAGCCTGGTGCTGAGCGAGACCTTCGTGGCTCACACCAACGTGGGCATGACGCACACCCCGAAGGCCAAGAACACCCTCGGCGAGAAGGCCAACACCCAGGACGTCACCCTGGGCCAGAGCCTGATCTGGCTGGCCCACCCGCGCTTCAACG
>CAIRAS010000169.1 GCA_903876615.1 uncultured Holophagaceae bacterium | reverse complement strand
TGCATGAGCCTCCAGATCAGGGACCGCCCCAGGGTACCCGAGACCTCGCGACCACCCGAAGTCAGCCTATCTCGCGTATCGGCGAAGCCGCTACGTGAGCGGACACCAGGAATGGGTAGTCCAGACTCACCCCCGCGTGGCGGGGTCAAGCTGGCGGCGCAGCTCCTCGAGGGTGAAGGGCTTGGCCAGCAGGGTGACGCCCGGTTGCGAGGCGACCAGATCCTCGGCGCCCTGGTTGGAGCGGCCCGTGGCCAGCAGCACGGGCACCTCGGGCAGCAGGCGGCGGATCTCGGGCAGCGTGCCCTCGCCGCCGAGGCCCGGCATGTTCATGTCCAGGATGATGAGGTCCGGTTGGAGGCCAGCCTCCACCCACGCCAGAGCCTCCTCGCCGCTGGAAGCGGTGGTGACCTTATGGCCCAGGATCTCCAGGAGGCCCTGGATGGCCATCTGGATCAGCTCGTCATCGTCCACCAGCAGCAGGTTCAGCGAGGGGTGGCCGGACTTCGGGGGAGTCTCCGGAGAGGGCGTCGTGGGCAGCGTTGAGCCTTCGCATGCCGGCAGCTCAATGCGGACGGTGGTCCCCTGCCCCGGCTCGCTCTGGATCTCGATCCGGCCGTGGTGGGCCTTGACGGTGCCGTAGACGATGGGCAGGCCCAGCCCCGTCCCCTTGCCCTGGGGCTTGGTGGTGAAGAAGGGATCCAGGGCCTTCTCGAGGACCTCCGGGGGCATCCCGAGGCCTGTGTCCGCCACTTCCAGCACCGCCTTGGCGCCCTCGCGCCGGGTCCGGAGGAGCAGCGTGCCGGCATCCGGCATGGCGTCCACGGCGTTCACGCAGAGGTTCATGAGGGCGTGGCTCAGGGAGGCCGGATCCCCCTTCACACAGCAGGGCGAAGCCTCCAGCTCCGTCACCAGCTGCACATGCTGGAGCGTGGTCTGGGACAGCAGCGAGACCCCCTCCCGGACCACGGTGTTGAGGTCCACCTCGCACTCCTCGCTGAGGTTCTTCCGGGCGAAGCCCAGCAGGCCCTTGGCCAGGCTGCCCCCGCGCTGGCAGGCCTGGATGATGGTGCCCATGTCCCGGCGCAGGGCACTGTCCTCCGCGGCCTTCTGCTGGTGCACGGTGGCCATGGCCAGGATGGCCCCCAGGACGTTGTTCATGTCGTGGGCCACGCCCCCGGCCAGGATGCCCAGGCTCTCCAGCTTCTGGGCCTGCTGGAGCTGGGCCTGGAGCTTGGCGTGCTCCGCCTCGGCCTGCTTGCGCTCGGAGATGTCACGAGCCGTGACCACGGCGCCGACGATGTGGCCCTCCGGGTCCCGGATGGGGCCGAAGCTGAAGTTGCCCACCCAGGTCTCGCCGGTGTCCTTGCGGCGCAGGGTGTACTCGGCGTTGGAGCCCGATTCACCTCGCAGCGCCCGGAGGGTGACCCACTGGTCGAGGGGCCGAGGTCGCCCGTCAGGGCCGTAGGTCTCCAACAGGTCCGGGTAGTCCGCGAAGGTGCGGGAGCAGGCGGCCTTGTTGGGAAACCGGTGGAAGGTGGCAAAAGCCTCATTGAACTCGATGAACCGGCCCTGGGTATCCGAGATGAAGACCGCATCGGTCATGCTCTCCAGCGCCGCGTCCAGCTGGGCGCGGCTGGCCCGGGCGCGGGCCTCGGCCTGTTTCCGCTCCGTGATGTCCAGGACGATGCCCAGGTAGCGGGCGACGCTGCCATCGGCCGTGCGCAGGGGTTGGCCCCGGGACAGGAGCCAGCGCACCTCGCCACTGGGGTGGACCGCCCGCCACTCGAAGTCCAGGTCGGCCCCCTTCGCGACCCCTTCCTTCAGATAGGCCTGCGCGGCGCTGCGGTCAGCAGGATGGAGGAGCTTGACCCAGGCCTCGTAGCTGGGCGACACCTGGCCCGGCTCCAGCCCGTAGAGCTGCCAGAGCGTGTCAAACCAGTGGTTCTCACCAGTATTCAGGTCCCACTCCCAGGCCCCGGCTTTGGCCGCCTGATGCACGAGTCGCAGGTGCTCCAGCGTGCGCTTGAGGCGCCCCTCTGCCTGCTTCCGTCGGGTGATGTCCACGAAGGTGGCGCACACCTGGAAGGGGCTCTCCTGGCCCGGCAGGAAGAGAGGCGTCGTGTCGATGCTGATCCAGGTCGCCGCTGCCTGGTCCTGGCTGAGGATCCCCATGATCGTGTTCTCGATGGCGTGGCCGGTGCGCAGGGTCTCCATGGCCGGGTGGGTCTCCCCCGGGAAGGGCTTGCCGTCCTCGTGGATCGCCCGCCAGCCGGGGTCCAGGGAGGTGCGACCCTGCATCTGCGCCAGGCTGAGGCCCAGGATGCGCTCGGCCGCCGGGTTGGCACTGAGGATCCGGGCCTGCGCGTCCTGGAACACGATCCCGTGCGGTGCGGCCTCGAAGAGCACCCGCTCCCGCTCCAGGGCAGCCGCCGCTGACCCCTCGGGGTCGAACCCAGTCCGCTGACCTTGCTGGTTCACGGGGCGCACTCTCTGTTTGATTGGGGAGGGATAGATCGCCAGTTACCGATTCCATCGGACAGTCGAGTCAGAAGAATTAGCTCTGATTTGGAGGGGCTGAAGACGCTCGGCAAGGGTCCCCATTCACTCTGCATCAACCGCATCCACCGTTGTCAAATAGAGGCATATCAAGATCAATATATGTATTCTTTTATAGCCACTGTCTCGATGAGCTTTCTACGCCGGCCTAGGCAGGTGGACGCACAGGAGGACTTCATGCTGCATGTCAAGCGGATCCGAGACCTGGATGAGCTGCGCAGGCAGACCTTTCAGGCGCCCCTCGCGCTGGTCGAGCTCCTCGAGGAGGTCGAGGCCCGGGGGGAGCCCTGGCGGGTCATCCAGGCCTTTGGTGGCAGTCCGGGCGATGCGCGCTGGGTGGCGGTCCTGCCGGGCAAGGGCGAGTCCCAGTTCTTCGCAGATGGCGAGCGTCACCGCGGGCGCTGGGATGAGGAGCACGCCCTGTTCATCCCTGACGAAGGGAAGCCGCTGGACCTGAACGGCCGCACCACCACACTGGCGGTCCTCGAGGACGAGGCCCTCGAGCTGGAGAGCGCCGAAGCCGCCCGCAGACAGCAGGGGAGTTCCCGGCGGATCTGAGGGCGTTCCCGGGGTTCGCTCATGGCCAGGACGGGGAAGAGCTTCGACGCACTCGGGCGGCAGCAACGCCGCTCCTGGCTTTGCCAGTTGCTGGGTTAGGGATGGGCTCGACGCACTCGGGCGGGATTCGAACCGCACTCGGCTTCGCCGTGTGCCGGCCTTGTTCGGCGCCACATCAAGTGGCGCCTCTGCAAGTCCACTCGCAGGTTCGAATCCTGTAGCTCCACAAAAACGGCCCCCGGGGGGGCCATTTTTGTGGAGCCAACTACAGGATTCGAACCTGCGACCTGCTGATTACGAATCAGCTGCTCTACCAGCTGAGCTAAGTTGGCGCTGGCTATCCAGTTTGCCCGGAGGGGCGGCTGATGGCAACTACCGGCCGAAGCCCACAGGCAGCTTGAGGGCGAGGCTCTTGAGGAGGAAGGCCCACTGGTCGGCGCGCTCGGCGATCTGCTTGCCGGTGGGCTTGCCGGAGCCGTGGCCCGCGTTGGTCTCGATGCGGGTGAGCACGGGCGCGGGACCGGCCTGGGCGGCCTGCAGGGTGGCGATGAACTTGTGGCTGTGGGCGGGCACCACGCGGTCGTCATGGTCGCCGGTGGTGACCAGGGTGGGCGGATACTTGGTGCCGGGCTTCAGGGTATGGACCGGGCTGTAGGTCATGAGGTACT
>CAIRAS010000168.1 GCA_903876615.1 uncultured Holophagaceae bacterium | reverse complement strand
GTGTAGACGTCGTCCTTCGACAGGTGGTGGAAGATGCCCCGGATGGCGTCGCCGTCGCTGGCCTTGGCGGGGCGCAGCAGCACCTGGCGGCCCCCCTTGAGCATGTAGGTGCGCTCCTCCTCCACGGGGTAGCTGCGCAGGTTCTCCAGGCGCTGGTCCGCGGGCAGGTAGCCCAGCTGCTTGGCCTCCTCCATGAGCCAGGGGCGGAACTTCGGATGGGCCAGCTCGATGAGGGCGATGGTCCGCTCCCGGATGGACTTTCCGAAGAGGTAGGCAATGCCATATTCGGTGATGACGTAGTGGACATCCGTGCGAGCGATGCTCACGCCCTCCCCCGCCAGCAGCTGGGGGCGGATGCGCGACATGGACGCGTCATCGTTGGTGGAGGAGAGGCAGACAATGGGCTTGCCCCCAGGCGAGCGCGCCGCGCCGCGCAGAAAGGCCGCCTGGGCTTCCAGGCCGCCGTAGAACTCGCCGTCGAGCTGGTCCGTGCAGACCTGGCCCGTGAGGTCCATGGTGAAGGCCTGGGTGATGGCGACCATGCGGGTCTGGGTCGCAAGCGTGTAGGGATCGCAGACCGTCTGGATGGGCTGAAGCGAGAAGAGCGGGTTGCGGTGCACCAGGTCGTAGAGCCGCCGGGTACCCAGGAGGAAGCTGGCCACGATGCGGGTCCGGGCCATGGACTTCAGCTTGCCGGTGAGGATGCCCTTCTCCAGCAGGGGGATCACGGAGTCCGTGATCACGGCGGAGTGGATGCCCAGGTCCTTGCGATCGCCGAGGTACTTCAGCGCCTGCTCGGGAATGCGCCCGATGCCGATCTGGAGGGTGGAGCCGTCATCAATGATCCCGGCGATGTACTGGGCGATGCGCTCCACCACCGCGCCCTTGGCCACCGGATGGATGTATTCGATCACCGGGGTGTCCACGAGGACCAGGGCGTCGATCTCGCTCACATGCAGGGTGGTCTCCCCCATGCTCCAGGGCATGGCCGGATTCACCTCCGCCAGCACCAGCTTCGCCTTCTCCACCGCCGCGGCCACAATGTCCACGGAGACCCCCAGGCTCACGTAGCCGAACTCGTCCGGCGGGGTGACCTGGATGAGGGCCACGTCCACGGGGATACGGCCCAGCTGGATGAGCTGGGGCACCTGGGCCAGGGAGATGGGCACGTACTCCGCGAGGCCCTGCCGGATGGCGGCCCGGATGTCCGAGCCCACGTAGAAGCTGCGGTGCCGGAACCGCGTGGTGCAGCGGCCCTCGGCGTCATGGGGCACGGTATCCGTGGTGATGAAGTGCAGCAGCTCCAGGTCCGCGGGCGGCCGCTTCATGGTCTCCAGCGCGGCCACCAGGGCCCGGGGGCTGGCGCAGGCGGTGCCCAGGAAGACGCGCTGGCCCGGCTGGATGCGGGCCACGGCCTCCTCGGCCGTGCAGACCTTGCTGGCGTAGCGCTCGAGGCTGGGCAGCAGGTTCGGCTGGGTCATGGCGGCGCTCGCAGGAAAGGCTCGCGCGCCAGCTGGGGCACGGGAGGTAAAAAGCAGTCATTAGAAAGGAGTCTGGCGCCTATTCTGTGGTCCTTCGCCCCTGGCGCATAGAGGCAATTCCGGGGCGCTATGATGTCCGCACGGAGGTCCGAGTGGCCAGATCGTCCATCGTGGTGCTGACCGGGCCCGGGATCTGCCCGGACGGTGGCATCATGGCGGCCCACGACGGGGACTCGTTCTGGGAGCGCCAGCTCCTGGAGGAAGCAGCCGTGCCCATGGCCTACCGGCAGGACCCCCTGCGTGTCCAGGGCTTCTACAACGCCCGGCGACGGCGGCTCGCGGCCCTGGAACCCACCGCCGCGCACCTCGCCCTGGCCCGGCTGGAGGCCGCCTGCCCCGGGGACTTCCTGCTGGTGACAGCCAATGCGGACGACCTCCACGAGCGGGCGGGCAGCCTGGCCCCGGTCCACCTCTTCGGGGAGCTGCTCAAGGCCCGCTGCACCGAGTGTCACCACGTGCATCCCTGGGCGGAGGACCTCGACTTCAGCTCCTGCTGCCCCTCCTGCGCCACCCTCGGCCAGCTGCGCCCGCACCTCGTGTGGTACGGCGAGCCACCCCTGGAGATGGAGCGGATCCATGCCGCCCTCGCGCAGTGCACCTGCTTCCTGGCCCTCGGCACCCCGGGCCACCTCCACCCGGCGGCGGGCTTCCTGGAGGACGTGCCCCCCTTGGCCCGCACCCTGGTGCTGGACCCGCAGGCTGGGGTAGAGACCGACGGCTTCCGGGAACACCTCCTCGGCCCTGCGGACCGCGAGGTGGCCGACCTGGTGGCGAAACTGCTGGCGGAGCAGGGGAGCTAGCCCCCTGCAGTCGGTACCCCCGAATCCGCCGTTGGGCCATCCGGTTCACCCTTCCCGCCAGGGCGGGGCGACAGGGCGCGCTCCGGGACCTAGCCTCCCTCCTGCGGCGGACGCTTCTCTTGCGCCGCGACGGGAGGCCCCATGAGGCTCGTTGCAGGCAGCGTGATCATCGCCCTGGGGCTCGCGGCCGGAGCCGCCTGGGCTCACGAGAATCGGCAGCCCCCGCCACCGCCACGGCCCGGGGGCGACCCGGACCGCCGTCCCCCCCGGGAGGGACAGGGCGGCGGCTACAGCCTGGAACAGGCCCTGTCGGACCGCGCCCAGCTGCACACCATCGCTTTCAGCGGCCTGGCCTTCCTCACGGGCGAACCCGGCGCCTCCAGCTTCATCCCGCCGGGCAAAGTCGCGGACTTCTTCGGCTTCCAATACCTGCGGGACATCGACGCGGCGGGCAAGGGCCACAACCCCATGTTCCTGGACCGCATCGCCGGGAATGTGATGCGCCTGCTGAGCAGCCCCCAGCGGCGCATCTTCGAACAGGCCGCCCGGGAAGAGGCCGCGCAGCTGGAGGCCATCGCCCGCTTCCGCCTGCCTCTGGTGGCCGCCTTCCACCAGGACCTCGCGGGCCGTCTGCCCGCGGGCTGCAAGGGGCTGGATCGCCTCGCGGTGCGGACCTACGTGGCCGATCTGTTCGAGCTGGACGCGCACCTCGCCTGGCACCGCGCCCGGGCCTTCGGCGCCGTGGCCCAGTCCTTCAGCGACGCCCAGTGGCGGACCCTCGGCGCCTGGAAGAACGGCGACTTCCGCACCTGGCCCGAGGTGGACCGGGAAGCCCTCCGGGACCTGCGCCCCCGCGCCGCCACCAAGCTGGAGAGCGTCGCCTACATGACCCTGGCCAGCGAGTTCTTCAGCTGGGTGGCCGGCTCCGCCGAGGCCGACACCTACTTCTGCCCCGAGCGCCACGGCACCTACTTCGGCGGCTTCTACTTCAAGGACCTGCCTGCCATGGGCCAAAAGGACTTCGATATCTCCACCAGCCTGACCGGCGACGCGGGCGAGGCCTTCCTGGCCGCCCTGACGCCCGCCCAGCGGGCCCGCATGGAGGCCCTCCCCGACCAGCAGCGCGAGCTGCTGCGGGGCATCGTGACCCTGCGCCGCGCCATCGCCGGCAAGCTCCGCACCTTCCTGAGGGGAGCCGGGCCCACCGACAGGGAGCTCCGGGCCCTGGGCCGCCGCTACGGCGAGCTGGATGGGGAGCTGGCCTATCTCTACGCCAGCACTTTCACCGCCATCGGTCGCTCGGCAGACGCCCCCCAGCTGGCTCGCCTCCGGTCCCTGCGCGGCCAGCCGAGCCGGGAAGCCGGCACCGCCTTCCTCTACTCGGACCGCATTCCCATGCCCCAATGGCCCGATGCGTCGTTCCTCCTGGACGGCCGGCGCTGACCGCGCCGCCGCCGCGCCTCCCGCTCCCCTTTCGAAGGAGATTCCCATGCACCCCTCGTTCCTGCTCCTCCCGCTGCTGGCCGCACTGCCCCAGAGCCCGGAAGCTTCCTCCCCTCGCCCGCGCCCCATCTCGCCCATCCTGCTGGCCCTGGACCTCAACGGCGACGGCATCCTCGACGCCGGCGAGCTGGCCGCCGCTTCCCAGTCCCTGCTGAAGCTCGACAGGAACGGGGATGGCCAGCTGACCCCGGACGAGTATCGCCCGCCTCGTCCCGACGGCCAGACGGCCGCCGCGCCACCGCCGAGACCCTCGGGTCAGGCCCGGGAGTCTCGCCCCCTGGAGCGGCCGCGGCCACCCCTGGACGTGGCCCTCGACGAGGACGGCGACGAGATCATCAGCGCGGCCGAGCTCGCCCGGGCACCGCTGCTGCTCAAGAAGCTGGACCGCAACGGCGACGGCCGCCTGACCCCGGACGAAACCCAGCCGATGCCGCAGACGGGTACCCGCCCCCGGGCTGACAGACCGTAAAAGCACCAGCGGTATGCAAGAGGTATGCGGGTCTGCACGCCTAATCGCTTGCCCGATCCCGGACAGCCCCCAACACTTGGCTCCAGGGTCTGCCCGCGAGGCGGCACCCCCTGGAGCCTCGCCATGGACACCCGGAACAGCGGATTCAACACCAAGCTCGTGCATGCGGGGATTCCCGACGACGCCCACGGCAGCGTGGTGACGCCGATCTACCAGACCTCCACCTTCGCCTTCCGGGACGCCCAGCAGGGCGCCAACCGCTTCGCCGGCACCGAGGGCGGCTACATCTACACCCGCATCGGCAACCCCACCACCGTGGCCCTGGAGGAGAACGTCGCGCAGCTCGAAAACGGCTTCGGCGCGACGGCCATGGCCAGCGGCATGGGCGCCGTCAGCACGGTCTACCTGGCCCTGCTCAGCGCCGGGGACCACATCGTCAGCACGGACTCGGTCTACGGCCCCAGCCGCGGGCTCATGGAGAAGCACATGAGCCGCTTCGGTGTGGCCTCCACCTACGTGGACACCTCGGACCTGGCCAACCTGCGGGCGGCCCTGCGGCCCAACACCAAGCTGGTCTACATCGAGACGCCGTCGAACCCCGCCATGTCTGTGACGGACATCCAGGCTGCGGCGGACATCGCCCACGCCGCGGGAGCGCTGCTGGTGGTGGACAACACCTTCGCCAGCCCGCACCTGCAGAAGCCCCTGGACCTGGGCGCCGACCTGGTGCTGCACTCCGTCACCAAGTTCATCAACGGCCACGCGGACGTGGTGGGCGGCATCGTGGTGTCGAAGACTGAGGCCCTGCACAAGCAGATCCGGGCCATGCTCATCAACCTGGGCGCCAACATGGATCCGCACCAGGCCTACCTGGTCAGCCGCGGCCTGAAGACCCTCGCCCTGCGGGTGGAACGCGCCGAGCAGAACACCCACCAGGTGGCCCCCTGGCTGGAGGCCCGCCCCGAGGTGGCCTGGGTCCGCTACATCGGCCTGCCCAGCCATCCCCAGCACGCGCTGGCGGGCCGCCAGATGACGGGCTACGGCTCCATGATCGCCTTCGAGCTGAAGGGCGGTACTGAAGCCGGCCGCGTCCTCATGGACAACGTGCACCTGGCGGGCCTGGCCGTCTCCCTGGGCGGCGTCGAGACTCTCATCAGCCACCCTGCCTCCATGACCCACGCCAGCATGCCCCGGGAGGCCCGGCTGGCCGCGGGCATCACCGACGGCCTGGTGCGCCTCTCCATCGGCATCGAGGACGTGGAAGACATCCTGGCCGACCTGGACCAGGCGCTGGGTTGTATCAAGGGCTGAGGCTACTTCCCGGGCATCTTCTGAAGGTCCATGCGGGTGGCGCGCTTGGAGAGGGCCGTGTGCAGCTTGTCCAGGTGGGCCTTGTCGTGGCACTTGCCGCAGGTGGCGTCCATGTTCTGGCGGGCCACCCGGGAAGCGGGGTCCTTGCGGGACAGCAGCTCGTGGGCGTGGCCGTGGCAGGTCATGCAGGTAGGGGCGTGGTCTTTCCCTTTCTTGCGGGCCATGCCATGCACACTGTTGGCGTACTCCTGGCCCTGGTGGTCATGGCAGCGCACACAGTTGGGCGGGGCCATCTTCTCGGGGTGGGGCAGCTTCTTGGTGGCCGTGTGGCAGGCGAAGCACTGGAGCCCGCCGTGGGCCCGGGTACGGAACACCTCCAGCTTGATCGTGTCGTGGCAGGCCACGCAGTCCTCAGCGTCCGGGGGCGGGGCTGCAGCGAGGGCCGTGGCCAGGATGGCAGCGAATAACAAGCGCATGGGGTCTCCCTGGAAGGCTGGGGACCACCCTAGCACAAGCTTGAACTAGGCCGCGTAGGTCTTGTAGAAGTACCAGGCGGCCAGGATGAAGCCGATGCTGATGACCCCGTAGCGCACCGTCGTGCGCCCCACGCGATGGGCCATGTGCGAGCCGAAGAGCCCGCCCAGACCCGCCGCGACGGCCATGAACCCGACGAGGGCCCACTGCACATTGCCGGGGTGACGCAGATACTCCATGCCGAGGAAGAGGAAGATGGCGATGCCGTTGATGCACAGGGCCAGCAGGTTCTTCAGGCCGTTCATCTGGTGGATGTCCGTGAGTCCCAGGAGGCTCAGGGCGGCCAGCATGAGGATGCCAATGCCGGCGCCGAAGTAGCCGCCGTAGATGCCCACGATGAACTGGAAGACCATGGCGCCGATCCACCAGCCCGTGGTGCGGCTGTGGCTGCCCATCTTCTTGAGCAGCTTGCCGACGGGGTCATTGGCGGCCAGCAACACCGTGGCCGCCAGGATCAGCCAGGGCACCAGCTGGTCGAAGAGCTTCTGGGGCGTGACCAGCATGGCCCAGGCGCCCAGGATCCCGCCCAGGAGCGAGACGGGCATCAG
>CAIRAS010000167.1 GCA_903876615.1 uncultured Holophagaceae bacterium | reverse complement strand
CGACCACTCCTTCGGGCTCACGCGCCTGAACGTCTACGCTGGCGAAGCCGCGGGCTACCTCATCGTGGATCCGGTCGACGACAAGCTCATCAACGCCGGCATCCTGCCCAACAACGGCGGCGGCGTTTACAAGTACGGCATCCCCCTCGTCATCCAGGACAAGACCTTCGTCGACATCACCACCCTGGGCACCGTTGGCAGCGTGCTGCCGGATGGCTCTCCCGCCACGGACCCCACCTGGGACACGGTCAATTACGGCGGTGATGGCAGCCTCTGGTATCCCCATGTCTACATGGTGAACCAGAACCCCGCGGACCTGTCCGGCGCCAATGCCATGGGCCGGTGGGACTACGGCCCGTGGTTCTGGCCCCCGCTGACCGCCGCCGCGGGCCTGGTCCATGGCGCCGAGCCCGTTCCTGGCAGCACCACGGGCGCCGAGATCCCCGGCACGCCCAACCCCTCGCTGGTGCCCGAAGCCTTCATGGACACCCCCCTGGTGAATGGCACCGCCTATCCCACGATCACCGTCAATCCCCAGGCCTACCGCTTCCGCATCCTGAACGCCGCCAACGACCGCTTCTGGAACCTGAGCTTCTTCCAGGCGGATGCCAGCGGCACCGAAGTGACCATGGTGCCTTCGGCCCCGAACACCCTGTGGCCCGCCACCTGGCCCACCGATGGCCGTGATGGTGGCGTGCCGGACCCCCTCACCGGTGGTCCTTCCTTCATCCAGATCGGCAACGAGAGCGGCTTCCTCCCCACGCCCGTGGTGATCGCGCCCCAGCCTGTGAGCTACAACTACAACCGCCGCGACATCGTGGTGCTGAACGTGGCCGACAAGGGCCTCTTCCTCGGCCCCGCCGAGCGGGCCGATGTGATCGTGGACTTCTCGGCCTACGCCGGCAAGACCCTCATCCTCTACAACGACGCGCCCGCCCCCGTGCCGGCCTTTGACTCCCGCCTCGACTACTACACCGGCGACCCCGACCAGCGCGACTCCGGCGGCGCCAACACCACCGTGGCCGGCTACGGCCCCAACACCCGCACCATCATGCAGTTCGTGGTGGCCGGTGGCACACCGGCAGCCTTCGACCTGGTAGCCCTGAACACGGCTTTCGCCTCCACGTCGACCTCCAACGGCGCCTTCGCGGAAGCCCAGCACCCGCCGATCGTGCCGAGCCACGTCTTCAATGCCGCCTACAACACCACCCTGGTCGAGGCCAACGATCCCTATGTCCGTATCCAGGACAACGTGATCAGGACGTTCTCGGCCACGGAGAACGGTGACCGGATCTCGCCGAGTCTGGAGCCCAAGGCCATCCAGGAGCTCTTCGAGCTGGACTACGGCCGCATGAACGCCACCCTCGGTGTCGAGCTGCCCTTCACCAACTTCAATATCCAGACCACCATCCCCCTGGGCTACGTCGATCCTGCCACCGAGATCCTGACGGACGGCACCACCCAGTACTGGAAGATCACTCACAACGGCGTGGACACGCACCCCGTCCACTTCCACCTCTTCGACGTGCAGATCATCAACCGTGTGGGCTGGGACGGCGCCGTGCGCTTCCCCGATGCCAACGAATACGGCTGGAAGGAAACCGTCAAGATGAACCCGCTGGAAGACATCATTGTGGCCTTCCGGCCCCTGTCTCCCCGGCTGCCCTTCGCGCTACCGCTGCCTTCCAGCCGCCGGTCCCCGAACGTCCTGGCCCCTGCCAGTGCCCAGATCAATGTCACCAACCCCCTGGACGGCAACGCCCTCACCATCAGCAATGCCGTCACGGACTACGGCTGGGAATACGTGTGGCACTGCCACATCCTCGGCCACGAAGAGAACGACTTCATGCGGCCCATGATCCTCAATGTGGCCACCACGAAGCCTGTGGCACCCTCAGGCCTGACGGCCCTGCTCAGCCAGCCCACCCGCGCCGACCTCAAGTGGTTCGACAACTCGACTGACGAGACCGGCTTCTCCATCCAGCGCCGGGTCCTTGGCACCGCCGCCTTCGCCACCATCGCCACCGTGGTTCCCAACGTCCGGAGCTTCAGTGACCTGACCGTGCCGGCGGGCGCGAAGTTCGAATACCGCGTCAGCGCCTATAACCAGGCGGGCGATTCGGCGGCCAGCAACATCGTCGCCATCGGTGTCCCCATCGCCACCGTCTCGGGAACCGTCGCCAACAGCGGCGTGCCCCTCCCCGGCATCGTCGTCGCCGCCAGCGATGGCCAGGCCCTGCTGACGGATGCCAGCGGCAACTACAGCCTGAACCTGCGGAGCCCCTTCACCGGCACCGTCGGGCCCACGTCCCCGCACTACGCCTACACGCCCAGCGCCTACACCTACACCGCCCTGGCCGCGAACCTGACCGCCCAGAACTTCAACGCCACGCCGGTCATCATCATCTCCGGCCGGGTCGCCCGGAACTCCGGCGCGGCCGTCGCGGGTGCCACGGTTACCTTCAGCACGGGCCAGGTCGCCACGACCAATGCCTCGGGCAACTACACCCTCACGGTTCCGTCTCCCTATACCGGCACCTTCTCGGTCTTCGCGACGGGCTTCTACACCGCCCCCGTCCTTCGTACCATCACCGCGGCGACGCTGGATCAGCCCGGTCAGAACTTCACCGCCACCAACGGGGCCAGGGTCTCCGGAACCATCAGTACCGCCACCGCGCCCCTGCCCGGTGTCCGTGTCGCCTTCGGCGGCGCTGGGACCGTGGTCACCAATGCCTCCGGGGTCTACACCTACTACGTCTACACGGGCTACACCGGCACCATGACCCCGTCCCTCACGGGCTACGCCTTCACCCCGGCGACCCGGAACCTGCAGAACGTCAATAACGCCGTCACCCAGAACTTTACGGCCCGTGTGGCTTACGCCATCTCTGGCCACATCACCTCCAACGGCGCTCCTCTGATTGGCGTCACCGTGGCCTTCAGCGGCACCGGCGGCGGCACTGCCACCACCGATGCGACCGGGTTCTACACCTTCAGCGCCACTGCCGGCTGGACGGGTACCCTCACGCCCACCCTGCGCGGCACCACCTTCAGCCCCGCCTCCTACAGTGTGACGACGGCCCTTGCCGGCCCCCTGACCCGGGACTTCAGTACCATCCAGACCATCAGCGGCAGGACCACCCGCCTGTCCAACGGCAACAACGTCAGCGGCGTCACCATCACCTACACCGGCGCCACCGGCTTCGCCAGCGGCACCGCCACCAGCGGCGGCAACGGGAACTACAGCTTCACGGTTCCCACGGGCTGGCAGGGTGTCGTGAAGGCTTCGGGGGGCGGACCCACCACCTGGACGCCCACCTTCACCTACGGCGTCGCCACCCCCGTCATCACCAACCTGACGGACAACTTCAGCGGCAACTAAGCCCATGTCTCCCCGGGCGGAGCGATCCGCCCGGGGAAAGAGGGAGCCCTTCATTGGTATCTCCGCACACCGCACCACGAAGATGACCGGTCGAGGGGAGGGACATGTCCCTCCCTTTGCCGTGTAAAGCCCGCACCCGCACCCGCCCCGCTGCCATCGATCCCCCAAAGCCTTGCCTGGAGTCCTGCATGCTCGTCCCGAGTTTTCTCCGCCGCGCCACCCGAGTGCTCTCGGTCCTGGGGATCGCCGGCCTGATCCTGCAGCTCGCCTGCGGGGGCAGCCACTCCAACCCGCCGGTACCGGCTCCCGTGGCCACGAGCCTGGTGGCCGTGACCAACCCCGTGCCCTTCGGCGGGACCACGACCATCACGCCGACCTTCAGCAACGGGTCCGGCACCGTGGACAACGGCATCGGCAAGGTGACCAGCGGGACCGCCTTCACCAGCGCCGCCATCTCGGCCCCCAAGACCTATACGCTTTCCGTGGACAACGGGGCGGGCAGCACCGCGACCCTACCGCTGACCCTGATGCCGCAGACCGTGAGCATTGGGCTCATCAGCCCGGCAGCATCCAGCACGACGGTAACCACCAGCAACACTCTGATCGCCAACACCACCACCTTCCACGCCTCGGTCACCGGCAGCGCCTCCGGCAATGTCACCTGGACCGCCAGCGCCGGCAGCATCATCGCCGCCACGGGCGTGTGGACGCCGCCCACCACGCCGGGCACCGTCACCATCACCGCGACCTCGGTCGATGACCCCACCAAGTCGGTGAACACCACGGTCATCGTCATCGCCGCCCCGGTCACCCCGGTGGTCACGGCCCCAGCCTCGGTCACGGCCGGGCAGGGGGGCTACGTCGCCTCCGCACCCGCCCAGACCGGCATGACCCTGGCCTGGTCCATCACCAACGGCACCATCACCGCTGGAGCCGGCACCACCAGCATCACCTTCACCCCGGGTGCCACGGGCACCGTGGGCCTCAGCTGCGTCGCTTCCAACAGTCTCGGCTCGCCCTCCGCCGCAGGCACCGCCAGCCCGGCCATCGTGGCCGCCCCCGTGGCCAGCAGCCTGACCGCCGCCACCAACCCCGTCTCCTACGGCGGCAGCACCCCCATCACGCCGACCTTCACCAACGGCACCGGCAGTGTGAACAACGGCATCGGCGCGGTCACCAGCGGCACGGCCTTCAGCAGCGGCACCCTCACCGCCGCCAAGACCTACACCCTGACCGTCACCAACAGCCTGGGCAGCACCGCCACCACCACCCTGACTGTGACCCCCAAGGTCGTCAGCGTGGGCGCCCTCAGCCCCGCCAATGCCACCAAGACCGTCGCCACCACCACCACCTTCAGCGCCACCGCCACCGGCGGCACCACCAACGCCCTGACCTGGACCGCCACGGTGGGCACCATCGACCCCGCCACCGGCGCCTGGACCGCTCCCGCCACGGCGGGCTCGGCCACCATCACGGCGACTTCCAGTGAGGACACCAGCAAGTCCGCGAGCACCTCGGTCACCTATGTCCCGGCCCCAAGCGTGCCCACGGTCACGGCCCCCGCGAACGTCACGGGGAGCCAGGCTGGCTACGTCGCCTCAGTAACCGCCCAGGCCGGCATGACCCTGACCTGGTCCATCACCAACGGCAGCATCACCGCCGGCGCGGGCACGACCAGCATCACCTTCACCACCGGGACATCAGGCGCGGTGGGGCTGAGCTGCGTGGCCACCAACGCCGCGGGCACCGCCTCGGCCGCCGGCACCGCCAGCCCCGTCATCGTGGCTGCGCCCGGCGCGCCCACCCTGGTAGCGGCTGTGAATCCCGTGCGCCTGGGGACCTCGACCCAGATCACGCCCACCTTCAGCAATGGCACCGGCAGCGTGGACAACCGCGTGGGCGTAGTCACCAGCGGTACGCCCTTCAGCAGCGGCATCATCACGGATCCCAAGACCTTCACCCTGACCGTCACCAACGCCGCCGGCACCGTCGCCACGGCGACTTTGACCATGCTGCCAAATGACCTGGCTGTGAGTCCCATCAGTCCCGCCAACCCCACGGTCACGGCCTCCAGTTCCGCAACCTTCAGCGCCACCGTCACGGGCGGTATCACCAACACCCTGGTCTGGTCCGCCACGGGCGGCAGCATGAACCCCGCCACCGGCGAGTGGCTGGCACCCGCCACCACCGGCACCTACACCATCAAGGCCGCCGCCAGCGAGGATCCCGCCACCTTCCGCACCACCACCGCCACGGTGGTCGTGGGCGCCGCCCAGCCCACGGTGGTCGCTCCCGCCAACGTCACCACGGGCAAGGCCGGCTACCACGCCAGCATCACCGCCCAGCCCGGCTGCACCTATGCCTGGACCATCAGCAACGGCACCCTCACCGCCGGCGCCACCACCATCAATGCCACCTACACGGCGGGCGCCTCGGGCGCCGTCACGCTCACCTGCACCGTCACCGACGGCGCCGGGGGCACCGCGGCAAACTCGGCCCAGAGCACCATCGCACCCTATGCCATCATCCAGGCCTTCACCGCCAGCGCGGCGGACGTGCTCGCCAGCGGACCCTCAACCCTGCACTACACCTTCACGGGCGGCACCGGCGCCCTCAGCGACGGCCTGGGCGCGGTCACCAGTGGTGGCAGCACCGTGGTCAACCCCCTCACCAGTCACACCTACACCCTCACGGTCACCAACCCCGCCGGGGACGCCACCACGGACACCGTCACCATCACCGTGGGTGCCACGGCGGCCATCACCCTGTTCAAGCCCACCAGCGACACGATCACCCTGGGGCAGGGTACCCTGCTGACCTTCGCCTTCACGGGCACCGGCGTGATCACCCCCGGCAACATCCCGGTCACCTCCGGCTCCCAGCTCGCCGTCTCCCCGGCGGCCAACACGACCTACACCCTGACGGCCACCGCTGCGTCCGGGTCCCCCGCCACGGCCACCGCCACGGTGACCGTCAAGGCCTTCACCAGCAAGTTCGCCTACGTGGCCAACTCCGGCGGCGGCATCTCGGGCTTTGCTCTCGATGACACCACCGGGGCCCTCACCGAGCTGGCCAACTCGCCCTTTGACGGTACCGTGGACACCCTCCATGTCACCTCCGACCCCGCCGGAAAGTACCTCTTCGTGGTCAACGGCGACGGCCTGGCGGACTTCCCGAACACCCTGACGGTCTACACCATCGCTGCTGATGGCAACCCCACCAAGGTGGCCACCTATCCTACGGACCCCAGCCCCTGGGCCACTGCCGTGGATCCCGGTGGCAAGTTCGTCTACGTCCGCTGCGAGAGCCTGATCTCCGTCTTCGGCCTGAATGGCGATGGCACCCTGACCGCCATGACGTCCGTGGCGGCTGCTGCCGGCACCGGCGATGTCATCATTCACCCCTCGGGGACGCTGCTCTTCACGGTGGGCCGCTCCTCCGACCAGCTGCAGGCCTTCAACCTCGACGCCACCACCGGGGCGCTCACCCTGAACGGCAGCTCCAGCCTGATCCCCGGGGCCGGGCCGCTGTCCCTGGCCCTCAGCAACACCGGCGAGTTCCTCTTCACCAAGACCGAAGGGGCCGCTGGCGGCGGCGCCCAGGAGTGCATCGTCTACGGCTACGCCCTGGACCTCCAGACCGGCGCCCTCAGCCCGCTGGCGCCCACCGACACGGGCCTGATGCAGGCGGATGCCTACCACGGCGTCTCCGCCAACCCCACCCAGCCCGTCATCTACCTCACCCTGGCCACCACCAACAACGACTACGCCGCCTACGCCTATGACCTGGTCACCGGGGTCCTCACACCCCTCACCGCCAGCCCCTACGACCTGTTCGGCGGCACCGGCTCCGACAGCCTCGTGGTCAGCCGCAACGGCAAGTGGGGCCTCATGACCAACTACTACGGCGCCCAGGTCGCCATTGGCGCCATCGATCCCGGCACCGGGGTGCTTGGCACGCCTACCACCATCAGCACCGGGCTGTTCCCGGTGTGCGTCACAGTGGTGGGGACGGTGCAGTAGACGCACAACCAAGAGAAGCCGCGCTCCACTCCGGTGGGGTGCGGCTTCCTTGAGTCTTGCGAGCAACGGGATGGGCGAGAAAATTAATTCAAAAAAAGATTACAATTGAGTTCAAAAGTAGTCTAATTTTGAATTCGTGAAAAAGGCTAAGCGAGACATCATCTTTAGGCTCGCCCAGGAAAAGGGCTGCCTTAGGCCTCGGGATCTCCAAACAGAGGGCATTTCCGCGGCTTACCTGCAGCGCCTATATGAGACGGGTGACCTAGTACGCTCTGGGCGCGGCATCTATGCACTTGTCACACATGAGGTCACCGAGCACCGCTCCCTTGCAGAAGTTGCCAAGCGGGTTCCCCGCGCCGTCATCTGCCTGCTCTCAGCCCTTCGCTTCCACGAACTCGGCACGGAGACTCCGGGCCGGGTCTGGATAGCACTCGAAAGGGGAAGGAAAAGGCCCAGCGCCCGGGACCTCCCGCTGGAGGTGGTTCGCTTCACCCTGGTCGGCATGACCGAGGGGGTAGCCCTTCATCTGATCGAGGGAGTACCTGTCCAAATCACCACTGCGGCCCGCACTGTCGTGGACTGCTTTCGCTACCGGAACAAGATCGGCTTGGAGCCGGCGCTGGAAGCCCTGAAGGAGGGGCTTCAGGCGGGTGTTTCGGTGGCAGAACTTCAGCGACTCGCCAGGCTCTTCCGCATGGAGCGGGTGATGCGCCCCTATCTAGAGGCACTCCAGTGAACCCGAACATGGCTGCGTCTATTCAACAGCGACTACTGAACCTAGCCCACAACACAGGGCAGGACTTCCAGCGCGTCCTGGATCAATTTGTCCTTGAACGGGTGCTATACCGCCTCTCACAGAGTGAGCATCAGAGCCTCTTCGTCCTGAAGGGGGCCGCCCTCTACTACCTTGCAGGAGGGCGGAGTCCTCGTCCCACCCGAGACCTCGATCTGATGGCGTGGGTAGTGGACTCCCCTGAGGCGCTTGCAGCCATATTCAGGGCGATATGTAAGGTTTCTTGCCCCGAGGATGGCTTGCGCTTTGATCCTTCAGAAGTGCGTGCAAAGCGCATCCGGGAGGCGAGCCGCTATCAAGGCGTCCGGCTCATGCTCCGCGGCAACTTGGGTTCAGCCCGGGTCAGCCTGCAGGTCGATGTTGGCTTCGGCGACGCCATCACCCCACAGGCGGTGGAAGCCAATTTCCCCTCCATGCTCGGGCTCCCGACGCCCGCCATCATGGCCTACCGCTGGGAGACCTGCATCGCGGAGAAATGTGAAGCGATGGTGGCATTGGGAATGGCCAACACGCGGATGAAGGATTTTTTCGATCTATGGACACTTCCTCAGACGGTGGAGCTCGACTTGGTGCTCCTGAAGCAGGCGCTCCGGGCCACCTTCAGCAGAAGAGGAACCCCTTGGCCTGTCGAGATTCCAGAGGCCATGTCGGCGAGGTTTGCCCAGGACCCCCAAAAGACCCTTCAGTGGAGTGGCTTTCTGCGAAAGAGTGGGATCAATCCAGGGCCGGGGCTGCCAGAGGTGATCGATACAATTCGCACCTTCATTTGGCCGCTCATGAAGGACTGAGCGTGCTGCTCGCCTGAGTGCAAGTGCTCCCACTGCTCGCGCCACCCACGCCACAACAGTGAGCATTTCGTCGGTGGCGGGACCGGGTTGATGGTGTGGGTAGGCGCGGCGGTGCCCACCGGCGAAATGCGATGTTGAACAAGCCCGTAGCGGCGAGGGCCGAACTGACCGTTATGGGGAAATCGGGTCTGGCAT